>CALJGK010000030.1 GCA_938075195.1 uncultured SAR86 cluster bacterium | reverse complement strand
GGATGAAACCTCTAATAAAGAATCTTTTTTAATTGGGTATACATTTGGTTTTGGAATGTGGTTATCCGGAATATCCTGGTTGTATGTAAGTATTCACTCTTATGGAAATATTGGCTTTATAGGATCTATATTAATAATATTACTTTTTATTTGTATACTTTCTCTTTATTCGGGTCTGTTATTTTTATTTAATAATTACCTTAAGAGCTTCGCTCCAAAGACATTATTAATCTTCACTTTGCCAGTTGCGTGGACATCTATTGAATTGACGAGGTCTTACCTCTTTACAGGCTTTCCCTGGTTAATTTCCGGCACTATGTTGGCTGATACTCTAATAGATGGATTGACACCTATAATCGGTGCTCAGGGTAATAGTTTTTTTATGGTTATCATCTCCGTATTGCTGTTTGAGATTATCAAGGGATTAAGGTCAAAAAAATGGTCTAAATTTTTAATTTTATTTACCATTTCACTACTTATTTCATCTGTATTATTGCGACCATTTTCTTGGACTAATCCAGTAGCAGAAGTTAAGGTCTCTATACATCAACCTAATCTAACTTTAGAAGAGAAATGGAGTCAGCTAGGATTGATTAAGACTCAAGAAATGATGCTTCAGGCAGTCACCGAAGCAAAACAAGATGAATTAATTGTATTCCCTGAAACTGCCTTAGTTTTGTCAGAGCGAGACAACAAGGCCTTCATGGATTTATTGACCATCAAGAGCTCGGAGAATTCTGTAACACTTATTTCTGGAATAGTTGAAAGAGAGGATAGAAAGAGGATTCGAAATAGACTGCAAGCCTTTGGTAATGTTAATACTTATTACGACAAGGTAAAACTTGTTCCTTTTGGTGAATTTATACCTTTTGAGAGCATTTTAGGTGATCTTTTAGACATTATTGGCTTAAATTTAACGAACACCATTCCAGGTAGTGAGATAAAAGCAATAAATAATGGTATTTTAAAAATATCTCCTAGTATTTGCTACGAGATAGCTTTTGACGAGTTAATTAGGAAAACTGCAAGAAATAGCAATATATTAGTAACAATAAGCAACGATACATGGTTTGGAAGGTCAATAGGACCAATTCAGCATCTTGAAATAGCTCAAAATAGGGCTTTGGAGCATAATAAACCCTTGATAAGATCCACGAATAGTGGAATTTCTGCTTTTATATCAGAAAAAGGTAAAATCACTGAAAAACAAGATTATTTTGAAGAAAAAGGGCTACAAAAACAGGTTATGCTTTATTCTGGTCATACTTTTTACGCGAATTATGGAAATATGCCTTTAATATTTTTAATAATGGTTTTTTTCTTCTGTATAGGTGTAAAAAGCTATCTTTTTAAAAAAAAGGACTATAAATAGAACATATGTCACAAATTAAGAATTTTAAACACTTTATCTTCTCCTTTTCTTTATTGTTTTTCATATCCTGTGCAACAACAATAGATTTGAATAAAGATAATAAAAACAATATTTTAGAGGGTTTAACATCAAATAATCCATCATATAAAAGCTTAGATGCTTTACTTTATGTAGATATTGAATCTCAAACCATGCTTCATATCAAAAAAGGTACAGTTTTAAAGAAATATGATATATCTTCTTCTGTTTATGGCACAGGAAGTATCGCTAATAGTTTAAAAACCCCTTTAGGTAAGCATGAGATTTATAAAAAAATTGGAGATAAACTCCCTCTAAATGCCATTCTTAAAGGTAGAGTTTGGAATGGTGCAATAGCAACTATCATAAAAGATCCAATAGATACTGATTATGACCATGTAACTTCTAGAATAATGTGGCTAGATGGACTTGAATTAGGTAAAAATAAAGGAGATGGCATAGATTCAAGAGATAGATACATATATATCCATGGAACAGCCGAAGAAGGCCTTATAGGAAAACCTGCTTCTGATGGTTGCATAAGGATGTATAATAAAGATGTCTTAGAGCTTTATGACTTGGTCGAAGAACAGACACAAGTTTGGATTTACTAACTTTAATTAATATGAAAAAATTTTTACTATTTCTGTCTATATTTTATGGGTCTTACGTCTTCTCATGCCCAGATGTGTTAAATCATGATGTTAGGGTTTTAGATTCTTCTGAAACCGTCAACTTATGTAAATATGAAAATAAAGTTGTACTCGCTGTTAATGTTGCAAGCAGATGTGGTTTTGCATACCAATACGAAGCGTTGCAAGATCTGTATACAAAATATGAAGAGGATGAATTCGTCATATTGGGCTTTCCTTCAAGAGATTTTATGTACCAAGAATATAATGACGAATCTAAGGTAAAGGAATTCTGTAGTACGGAGTATGGTGTAACTTTTCCAATGTTTGCCACGGCACCCGTCAAAGGAAAAAAAGCTAGTTCCTTCTATAAATCTCTTTCTGAGATGACAGGTGAAAATCCAGGATGGAATTTTCATAAATACCTTATTTCTAAAACCGGAGAGGTTCTTAGTTTTGAAACAAAAATAGAACCTGATAGCAAAAAACTTACTTCAGAAATTTCTAAGCTTCTATAAAAAAGTAAATACTCACTATCTTTGAGAGATAATATCTAATTGATTATCTCTATTTCATCTCCTGTAGCGCAGACAATTATATCTGCCTTTCTTTTGGCAAATATTCCATTTTCAACCACACCAGGAATGTTATTAATTGTGGCTTCAAGATCGTAAGGAATTTCTATAGGAAAATTATGAATATCAATAATTTGATTACCATTATCTGTGGTAAACCCATTTCTAAAAATTGGCTTTCCACCAAGTTTCATTAGTTCTCTTGATATGGCACTTCTAGCAATCTCTATCACTTCTATAGGAAGAGGAAAATTTTTCCCTAATAGATGAGTATGCTTTGATTCGTCAACAATACAGATAAATTTATTTGAAGAATTAGCAAGAATCTTTTCCCTCGTTAACGCCCCTCCTCCTCCTTTAATTAATTCTTTCCTATCATTGTATTCATCTGCGCCGTCGACATAAAAATCTATTGCATGGACTTCATTAAGAGAAAAGATATCGTAAGAATTGTCTACAAGACTTTCTGAGGTTATTGAGCTGCAAACTACGCCTTTGATATGCAATTTTGCTTCATTTAATAAATTGATAAAAAAGTTTGTTGTAGATCCTGTTCCTATGCCTATAACCGAATCTCTCTGAATATTTGGCTTTATTAACTCAAAAGCCTCTATTGCTGATCTTTCTTTTCTTATATCTTGGCTCATATTATTTTATTAATAATGAATATTGTGATTCAAAAAGTATAATACTCCCTAATAATAGAGTAAGTTAAGCTAAATCAATGAATTCTCCTAAATTTAAGTCGTATATAAGTCGGATAGAATCTTCTAGTGTCTATGATGTCGCACAAATTACTCCTATTACCAAGGCAAATCAGCTCTCAAGAGCCCTAAAAAATGAAATTTATCTCAAAAGAGAAGATTTACAGCCAGTATTTTCTTTTAAGATTAGGGGAGCCTATAACAAATTAGCAAAATTAAAAAAAACTGGGTTAGATTTACCTGTAATAGCAGCTTCTGCTGGAAATCACGCACAAGGAGTCGCTTATGGAGCAAAAAGTCTGGGTTTAAAGGCATTTATAGTAATGCCCATAACAACACCATTCATTAAAGTGAATTCCGTACGAAATTTCGGCGGAAAAGTCATACTTTATGGTGATAATTTTGATGAAGCTTTTGCTCATGGTCTTTCTATAGCCAAGAAAGAGGGATATGCATTTATTCATCCTTATGACGATAAAGACGTTATAGCTGGCCAAGGGACTGTGGGAATGGAGTTAATTGACCAGATTCAGTCTGGTATTGATGCAGTTTTTGTACCTGTAGGTGGAGGTGGGCTATTAGCTGGTCTTGGTACTTATATAAAGCACATGAGTCCAAAAACAAAAATTATAGGGGTAGAGCCGGAGGATGCTGCTTGTTTAAAGTTGGCCCTGGACAACAACAAGAGACTTTCATTGAAGGAAGTTGGTCTATTTGCAGATGGTGTTGCTGTAAAACAGATCGGTAAAGAGACTTTTTCTTTAATTAAAGAGTGGATAGATGATGTAGTTACTGTATCTGTAGATGAGATGTGTGCCTCTGTTCAAGATACATTTCAAGAAACAAGAACTATAGCAGAACCAGCTGGAGCCTTGGCTTTAGCAGGTTTAAAAAAATATAGTCAATCAAGGGGTTTAAAAAATAAGACATTAGTGGCCATTAATTCAGGTGCAAACTTAAATTTTGATAGATTAGGACATATTGTAGAAAGGGTTCAGCTTGGAGAGAGCAAAGAAGTGCTTTTGAGTGTCAAGATTCCTGAAGAAAAGGGAAGTTTTAGAAAATTCTGTACCTTTTTAGGTAAAAGAAGTGTTTCTGAGTTTAATTACAGGGCCGAGGAGAGCGAGGAAGCTAATATTTTTGTTGCTTGTAGGTTTAATGATAAGGAAGGGAAGGGCAAACTTATAAAACACTTGAAGAATAAAGGCTTTTCCCCTAAAGACCTTTCAGGAAATGAAGTCGCAAAGCTTCATATCAAGCATATGGTAGGAGGCAGGGCTCCGAAAGCAGTGACTGAAAGAGGTGAATATATATTTAGAGTTGAGTTTCCAGAAAGGCCAGGTGCATTAGTAGACTTTCTAGATAAATTGAGTGATAAATTTAACATTACTTTATTTCATTATAGAAATCAGGGTTCAGCTTATGGGAGAGTTTTGGTTGGTTTTGAATCTAAAGAAAAAAATTATTCAAAATTGAATAAATATCTAAGTGATACAGGGTTTAGATTTTGGGATGAAACGCAAAACTTAGCTTACAAAGCCTTTTTAAAGTAAAAATCAATCAAAGTTATAAAAATACTCATCAGTGATGCATGAGTTAGCTTTGACGTCATGCTTGCCATGCAAGCAGTCATCTATTTTCTGAAACTCAAATGCAATAACTATTAATTCTGTACCTTTATTATTTAAATCGCTTAAAGAATAATCATAATATCCTTTACCCATTCCTATTCTGTATCCTTTTTCATCAAAGCACACGCATGGCAGCAAAATTATATCTAAATCAGAAGGATCTATTTCCGGAGTATCTACGGGCTCTAAAATATTATAAATATTAGCTTTTAAGTCCTGATGGTCTTCTAGTAAACAAAATTTCATTATTTTTGAGTCTTCAGCTACTGTTGGTAAATAAATTGCGGAATCTAGCCCAACTAAATATTGAATTAATTTTTGGGTAGGCATTTCGTTGCCTATAGACCAGTAACAGGCAATTTTCTGACCTTTAAAATAATCCTTATGCTTAACTGCCAAGTTGAGTAATTTTTCTTCAGCAGCTAGCAGATATTCCTTAGAAATAGATTTTCTGAATTCAATAAATTTTTTCCTGAGTTCGGATTTAGTAGCCATCGATGGTGTTTCCCAGATTACCGTTGTTGCTTACTGCCCTGAACCGTACAGTTCAAGGCGGTGACCCCGTCAATTTATCAGGCTTCCCATTAGATGGGTATGCACAACAGAAACTTTTCAGAATCCCCTATTATTTTTTTATCGGCTCGAGAGTAGTAATAACTGACGAATAAACCAGGAAACAGAAAAATTATAACCTATTATTGGCTTCAAAAAGCCAAAGTTTTTAACTGCTTTTGTATTTCTTCAGTAAGATTCTCTAAATCTTCGTTCATTGCCTCATCTCTTGTGCCATTAGATAAGTTCTTAAGATATTCATTACTGATATTTAATGCTGTGATTATCGCGGCTCTTTTCTCATCTAAGCCAGAGCCTTCTTTAACTTCTGTTAATTTATTATCTAAAAAAACAGCTGCCTTTTTAACTTCTTCTGACTCTTCAGGAGGGCAGGCTATTTTATAACTTGAACCTAAAATTTTTACAGTAGTTGTCTCTTTGCTCATGAGATGCTCTTATATTTTTTTATTATTCTTGAGATTCCATCTTTTGCAACTTCAAGATTCTCTGACAATAAATTATTCTCTTTAGAAAGTTGAAGATTTTTTTTTGAGAGATGTTCGTTAACCTCTTTTAGTTGTTGACTCAATTTAATGAGTTCATGAACCTCATTTTCTAGATTTTCAAATTTATTTTCTTTCATTTTGCGGTTTAAGTTTAACTTTGAACGTATTTTCTTGCTACCATGTTTTACCATATTAAGTACTTAAATTAATCAAAAGTGAAATGACATTAAATTTTTCTGAAAGAAGAGATCTTTTAGCAGATAAAGTCTTAGAAGATTCAGCAATTATTGTTTCTGCTGCATCAGTGAAATCAAGAATCTCTGATACTGAATATTCTTATAGGCAGGATAGCAATTTCTATTATTTATCAGGTTATGAGGAGCCAGAATCACTTATCTTGATCAGGCCTAATCAAGATAAGGAAAGATTTATTATTTTTTGCAGAGATAGAGATCCATTAAGAGAGCAATGGGATGGGTTTAGAACGGGTCAAGAGGGAGTCATTCAAGACTATGGAGCAGATGCAGCTTATAGCATTAACTCTATTGATGAGATTATGCCAAAACTGCTCGAGGGTGCTAAAAATATTTATTTCTCTATGAGCGCTCCTTGTGGTGTGGATGCCAAAATAAGTAGCTGGGTAGAGGATATTAGAAAGAACACAAGATCTGGTGCAGAGCCTCCCCAGAACCTCCTTTCTCTTGATTCAATACTTCATGAAATGAGATTGATCAAAGAAAGTAATGAGATGGACTTAATGAAGCAGGCTGCAAATATAACAACTGAGGCTCACATAAGAGCAATGCAGTCAGTAAGACCTGGAATGTATGAATATCAACTCGAAGCAGAATATTTATATGCATTTAATAAGAATGGAGCTCGTTCACCAGCTTACAATTCAATAGTGGGTGGGGGTAATAACTCTTGCATACTTCATTACGTTGAAAATAATGCTGAATTAAAAGATGGAGACCTAGTGTTGGTAGATGCTGGATGTGAATATAAATACTACGCATCAGATGTGACGCGAACCTTCCCAGTAAATGGCAAGTTTTCGCCAGAACAAAGAGAAATCTATTCGATTGTCCTAGAGGCGCATAAGCAATCCATGGAACAGGCTAAGCCAGGCAATAAATGGAACCTTATGCATGAAAAGTCTGTTGAAGTTATTGTAGAGGGACTTCTTTCTATTGGTCTTCTTCAAGGCTCAAGAGATGAGATTATCGAAAAAGGTGAATATTCAAAATTCTATATGCATCGAATAGGTCATTGGTTAGGAATGGATGTTCATGATGTTGGCAGTTATAAACAAGATGGAGACTGGAGACCGCTTGAAGAAGGAATGGTTATGACCGTTGAACCAGGTATTTATATATTAGATTCTATGGAAGATGTGGATGATAAGTGGAAGGGCATTGGTGTGAGAATAGAGGATGATATAGCTATCACAGATTCAGGATTTGAGATATTAACACCCGATGTTCCCAGAACTATTGAAGAAGTAGAACAAACAGTCCAAGGTTAAGTGGATTATCAGGTATCAATTGTAGGTGGAGGAATCACGGGTGCTTTACTAGCACTTTATCTTGGTAAGGCAGGAATAAAAGTCTGTTTGATTGATAAAAATAAACCCTCTGAACCTATTTCCAACCCTGCTGTAGGAAGAACCGCTTCACTCAATCTTTCTTCAATTGAAACTCTAAGGGAAGCTGGAGTTTGGAATATTATTCAACAAAATTCTAAAACTTTCGACGAAATATTTGTCTGGGATTCGGAAGGTTCATCGTCTGTCCAATTTAAAGCTATAGAGATATCAAGAAATAATCTGGGAGCAATAGTTCATAACAATATTATTCTTGAGGCTCTATTTAAAGAGGTAAAAAAACTCTCAGATGTTCATTTAATTGAAGAAGAATCCGTTAAGAATCTAACAGATGATCCTGACGGTGCAGTAATCATAACTGAGTCGGGTCTTAAAATTACTTCTGAAATAATCGTAGGCGCTGATGGTTCCCTTTCGCGTATTAGAGATTTGTCTAAGATGTCTATAAGAACTTGGAGCTATCATCAATTAGCAATAGTTTCTTCTGTGATAACTGAAGAGCCGCTCCAAGGAACTGCTTATCAAATATTTACAGACACAGGACCCATTGCTATGTTGCCTTTATCTCACGAAGAGAACCTCGCTTCTCTAATATGGTCAACGGATCAGAATTATGGAGAGAAACTCCTGAGTCTAGATAATGATTCTTTAATGTATGAACTGCAATTAAAAACAGAAAATAGATTTGGAGCAATTAAGCTTAATGAAGAGGTCAGATCTTTTCCCTTGCATCAACTTCATGCAAAGAAGTTTTTTCAAGGAAGATCGGTATTAGTAGGTGATTCTGCTCATACTATCCATCCTTTGGCAGGTCAGGGCTTGAATCTAGGAATAGCTGATGTAAAAGCATTAGCAGAATTGGTTATTCCAGCTAATAGGTATGGGAAGAATTTGTATGATGAAAACATACTTAAAGCATACAGTAAAAAAAGAGAGCCAGAGAGTTACAAAATGATAGCCTTGATGGAGGCTTTTAAGAGGGGGTTTGGTTCTGAAAATCCTTGGGTTAAGCTTGGAAGAAATTTTGCTTTCAACTTTGCCGGAAAGGCTAAGCCATTAAAGAGAAGGCTTATAAAAGAAGCTGCAGGTATTATTTAATTTTAGCTTCGGTGTAGAGCACGTGCTTTCTAATAACAGGATCAAATTTTTTGATTTCCATCTTATCAGGCATGGCAGATTTGTTTTTGTCTGTTGTATAAAAGTGACCTGTTCCAGCTGAAGATACTAGTCTTATTTTCTCTCTCATATCTTTTCTCCTTTGGATCTTATATCTGCAAGCACTTTATCAATACCATTTTTATCTATGGTTCTCATACCTCTTGCTGAGACAGTAAGGCTTATATATCTATTTTCTGATTCTACCCAAAACTTATGTTTGTGTAGATTAGGCTGGAAGGTTCTTTTGTTCCTATTCTTCGCGAACGAAACATTATTTCCCGCTTGAGGTTTTTTACCGGTCACTTGGCAGACTTTGGACATAACTTTCTTAAATAATTCTTTATAGAGTCGCGTTTTATACTAGAAGCATTGACAGAAAGCAAGAATAAGCCGTTATAATCTTGTACATAGAGGAATAAAATTTGGAATCCTTAGTTAATAAAAACATTATATTAGGCGTTACTGGTGGAATAGCAGCTTATAAATCAGCTGAAATAGTCAGGCATTTAAAGAAATCAGGAAGTTCTGTACGTGTTGTAATGACTGCATCTGCCGAAGAGTTTATTACCCCTTTAACCATGCAAGCTTTATCTGGAAATAGAGTTTCCACAGAGCTCCTTGATGTTGAGGCAGAGGCCGCAATGGGCCACATTGAATTAGCGAAATGGGCTGATGGCATCCTAATAGCGCCAGCAACAGCAAACACATTGGCTAGACTTTCTTCAGGCAGAGGAGATGATTTACTATCGACTATCACTCTTGCTTTTGACGGACCAATTGCCTTGGCTCCCGCAATGAATCAAGCTATGTGGAGAGATTCTAGAACTCAAGAAAACTTAGATAGCCTGATTGGTAATGGCTTCACTATTTGTGGGCCAGATTCAGGTGAACAGGCATGTGGGGATGTAGGTCTCGGAAGAATGTTAGAGCCTATTGATATATTAGATTCATTCTCATCATTATTTGATCAAGGAGTATTGGTAGGAAAAGATGTACTAATAACTGCAGGTCCAACCCAAGAGCCCATTGATCCCGTGAGATTTATCACTAATAGGAGCTCCGGAAAAATGGGCTATAGATTGGCAGAGTCTGCAATTCAAGCGGGTGCAAAGGTTACCCTCATTAGTGGTCCTGTAAATTTAGATCCTCCGTCAAACTGTCATCTTGTATCTGTTAATACGGCAAAAGAAATGTATGAGGCAGTTATGCATCACATAAAAGATAAAGATGTTTATATTGGTACAGCTGCAGTGTCTGACTATAGTCCAATAAAGTCTCAAGATTCAAAAATCAAGAAAGATGGAAGTCAGTCCGCAATGGTTCTTGAGTTAAAAGAAAACCGAGATATTCTTAAATCCGTAAGCGAATTAAAAGAAAGACCCTATGTCGTCGGGTTTGCCGCTGAAACAGATAACTTAATCGATAATGCTAAGAAAAAGTTAAATCATAAAAACCTTGATTTAATAGTGGCTAATGATGTGTCTGATAAAAATATTGGTTTTGATTCTGATGATAATGAAGTTACTCTGATCACTCAGAAGGAACAAAAACTTTTAGAAAAACAAACTAAAAAGAAGATTTCAAATAAAATAATAGAGTTCATATCAGGGAGAATAAATGATTAAACTAACTAAACCAGAGAGTGTGGGAATTTCATCAGAAAGACTTGCAAATATAGGAGACTCTATGAGATCTCTTATCGATTCAAAAAAAATACCAGGAACAGTCACACTAGTAGCAAGGAAAGGAGAGGTCGTTCATTTCGAGGCTAATGGCATGAGGGATTTAGAAAGAAATTTACCTATGGAAATAGACACCATTCATAGGATTTATTCACAATCTAAACCAATAACAGGTGCAGCTTTAATGATGCTATTTGAGGAAGGCAAGTTCCTGATGACTGACCCTGTTGCAAAATATCTTCCTGAGTTTTCAGATATGCAAGTTTGTGTTGGCGAAGAGAATGGGAAGATGAAAACTGAAGCGGCAACTTCTCCTATTACTATTCAACAGCTTGCTTCACATACGTCAGGTTTGTCTTATTCATTTGTACCAGGTCCAGTTGGTGCTATGTATAACGCTGAAGAAGCCGAGAGAGGTTTGGGCAATATCCCAAGCGCTGGTGGAATGCTCTTTGCTGAAGGCACTAAGCCACCCTTTAGTAATCTTAGGGAATGGACCAAAGCATTAGCAGAACTACCTTTGGTCGCTCAACCCGGAACTGTATGGAATTATAGTGTTGGGATGGATGTTATGGGGGCACTCATAGAAGAGGTTTCTGGGATGGCGTTTGGAGAATTTCTTCAGCAAAGGATTTTCGGTCCTCTTGGTATGGAAGATACCGGTTTTATGGTCCCGGAAGAGAAGTTAAATAGATTTGCTGCGAACTATGCACCCGTACCAGATAATATGATGTTAATGGATGATCCCGAAAAGTCAGGATATAGAACGCCACCTCAACTCGAATCTGGCGGTGGAGGTTTGGTGAGTACTGTAGGGGACTACCTTAAATTCGCGCAGATGTTGTTAAACAGAGGTGAATACGAAGGAAAAAGGTATTTAGGGAAAAAGACAGTTAAGTTCATGACTGCTAATCATATGGGTTCAGTTAGTGCTAATGAGGGATTAACTAGGCTTTTCAATATGCTTGGGAACGGATACCAGGTTCAAGGCATGGGATTTGGTGTGACAGGGTCAGTTGTTTTAGATCCTGCTCTTTCGGGTTTACCACTTTCAAAGGGTGTTTACAGTTGGGGCGGTGCAGCCAGTACTCATTTTTGGATAGATAACAAAGAAGACCTAATAGGTATTGTTCATACGCAGCTTCTACCCGATGGAACATATCCTGTTAGAGAACTTATGCAACTAGCTACCTACCAAGCAATTATCGATTAGCAAGTAAGTAAAAAAAAAGACGCTTAATGCGTCTTTTTTTTGATCTTGATCTTTAACTATTTTTCATCTGAAGGACTTTCTTCTTCAGTTGGTAACTCTTCAGCGATAGTTTCTTCAGCCGGTGTTTCTTCTACTGCTGGCTTTTCATCAACAGGAGCTTCTACAGCTACAGATTCTTCAGCAACCACTTCATCAACAGGAGCTTCTACAGCTACAGCCTCTTCAGCAACCACTTCCGCGGCTACAACTTCCTCGACAGGAGCTTCTTCCACTGCAGTTGTCGCTTTAGTTCTATTACCAAAACGTTTTTTGAACTTATCAACTCTACCGCCTTCATTTACAAATTTCTGCTTACCGGTATAAAACGGATGCGAGGCAGAAGAGATATCAAGCACACAATAGGGATATGTGTTTCCTTCCCA
>CALJGK010000029.1 GCA_938075195.1 uncultured SAR86 cluster bacterium | reverse complement strand
TTTTAAGAGCATCAGCCACTTGGGCTACAGCAGTAATTTGAGGAACACCAACACCCGTAACAATTCTTGTTGTACATATTGAGCCGGGTCCTATTCCAACTTTGACAGCATCGGCACCAGCTGCAACCAGAGCTAAAGCTCCCTCACCCGTAGCAACATTTCCACCAATAACTTGAATATTTGGAAAATTAGATTTCACAACTTTAATCTGATTTAACACTCCTTCAGAGTGTCCATGAGCACTATCTAAAACTAATACATCTACACCAGCATCCATGAGTGCCTGACATCGATCTAATGTATCAAGCTTAGTGCCTATAGCAGCACCTACTAGCAGTCTTCCTTCTGAATCTCTAGCAGCATCTGGGAAGTCTAATGACTTATTAATATCTTTTAGAGTCACTAATCCTGTTAGCTTAAATGCATCATCAATTAGTAGAATCTTTTCAATTCTATTGACCTGCAATAACTTCTTGATCACATCAGGACTCTCTCCTTCTTTTGCTGTAATCAATCTTTCTTTGGGCGTCATGATTTCTGACACTTTTACAGAATGATTTTCTTGATATCGAAAATCCCTACTAGTAACAATTCCAACCAGCTCTTCATTATCCACAACCGGCATTCCTGATATATTTAACTCATTAGTAAGTTGTATTAAGTCACCGACCTCATTATCAGATCTTATGGTTATTGGATCTCTGACAATCCCACTCTCATATTTTTTAACTTTTCTAACTTCTGCTGCTTGAGCTTGAATTGAAAGATTCTTATGAATAATTCCTATTCCACCTAGTTCACTTAATGCAATTCCCATACGAGATTCAGTGACAGTATCCATTGCTGCAGATAACAGAGGAATATTGAGAGTAAGGTTTTGAGTTAAACGGGTCTTTAAATCAACATCTTTTGGAAGAATGTCTGAATGATCAGGCACTAAAAGGACATCATCGAAAGTGAGAGCTTGGTCTACGATACGCAACATTTTTGAATTATACAGAAACTGATTTAATTTTCACGCTTAAGACTAAGAATTGATTGATCTACTGTATAGTGTCGAAAAAAAGAGGTGATATGATTTCAGAACAGCAAAAACCTGTAGATTCAGGATTTGGGGCTAAAAGTGAACCCGCAGAAGTGTTAAAAGACATAGATCTTGGAGGAAAAGTTGCAATGGTTACCGGTGGTTATTCTGGAATAGGACTAGAAACAACTAGAGCACTCAAAGAAGCAGGAGCAAGAGTGTTAGTCCCAGCAAGAAGAAAGGATGTAGCAGCATCTGAGTTGTCTGGAATAGTAGATACTGAAGATATATTAGATTTAGACTTAGCAGATCCAAGTTCTGCTCAAAGTTTTGTAGATGGATTTATAGATTCTGGGATAAGTTTGGACATCCTTATAAACAATGCCGCCGTAATGGCCTGTCCTCAAATGCCAACTAAAGAAGGATGGGATCTCCAATTTGCCGTCAACCACATAGGTCACTTCATGATCACCAAAGGATTACTACCTGCCCTGATGAAATCTTCTGAGGCTAGGATAGTTACACTTTCGTCAACAGGCCATAAACTCTCTGGCATTCAATGGGACGATGTCCATTTTGAAAACTCTTATGATAAATGGAAGGCTTATGGTCAGTCCAAAACAGCTGCTAGCTTATTAGCTGTTGAAATAAGCGAAAGAATGAAAGATGAAAATATAAAAACTTACTCTGTTCATCCAGGAGGAATATTCACTCCCCTTCAACGGCACTTAGAAAAAGAAGAGATGATAGCTCTAGGTTGGCTGGGAGAAGATGGAGAACTTTCAGAAATGGCAGCTGCAAACTTTAAATCACCAACACAAGGCGCATCAACAAGTCTTTGGTGTGCTACGAGTCCAATGCTTGATGAAATAAGTGGAGTTTACTGTGAAAACTGTGATGTTGCTGTCAAGCAAGAAGATGGGCCCATGGCTCGTTATGTCGGAGTGGCTGATTGGGCAGTTGATACTGATGAAGCAGCTAAACTTTGGGACTTAACTGAACATGCTCTTTCTTCTCTAAATTAAAATAAACCTAAGACTTCTAGGAACTATATGAATACTTTCTTTGGATGGCGAATGGTGGCTATAGCAATAGCTATAGATTTTTTTGCAGTTGGGTTTGCCTTCCAGTCTTATCCGGTCATACAACTTCATTTAGAAAAAGAACTTAATCTTTCGAGGTTTGTAACCACCTTAAGCATCCCGATCTTTATGATGTGCTCAGCTATATTTTTTCCGATAGTGGGTAGGCTTCTAGATAAATACTCTGTTAAAAAGATAATTGTCTGGGGAGGTTTCATTTACTCTCTAAGCTTAATTGGACTCTATTTTTCAGTAAATTATTTCACCTTTATTGTTATCTATGGATTACCAATTGCGCTTGGAGCTACTTTGATGGGAAATCTGGCGACCTCAAAATTAGTTTCTTCTTGGTTTGAAAAACAAGCTGGTAGAGCTCTGGGAATAGCTGCAGTAGGAGTATCTTTCGCAGGCTTCATATTCCCTAACTTTATTCAGTATTTTTTAATGGATATTTTGCTACTGGAATGGAGAGAGGTTTATTTGGTCTTTGGTTTATTTCTTTTGGTGATTATTACTCCATTGATTTATTTGGTAGTTATAGATAAACCTGAGGACGTAGATCAAGTAGTTGATGGAGGTATAGAGACTGTTAAGACTCAACAAGAGGATAATGTCGGAGTTGAATGGGAAATTAAAGATCTATTAAAGAATAGGAATTTTTGGATTTTAACAGCAGTATTTTCTCTTCAGTTTTCATCGATGATGGCAATCCTTGCTCATCTTACCTTCTATGCTTCTGAGAGAGGCTGGGCTGATCAAGCAGCGTTTATTTTTGGCATGTATGCAATTCCAGCAATGTTGAGTAAGGTTGTCTTTGGGTGGCTGGTTGAAAAGAAGCTTGATCCAAGAATGGCTGTTTCTATTTCTCTGGTCTTACAGGCCATAGGTCTTCTGTTAATAACAACAACTCAGACTCCTACACAATTAGCTTTTGTTATAGCTTTGTTTGGATTTGGTGGTGGGGCCGGACTTCCCATGAGTAATATTCTTTTTAGAAATACATTTACCCCAAAAAGTTTCGGAACATCAAGAGGCTTATCACAACCATTTATATTCTTATTTCAAGCTATTGGAACTCCAGGAGTTGCCTTGATTTTTCAATATTACGGAAACTACGACAATGCTTTCTTAATGCTTACCGTTATGGTGGTTTTAGCCATATTTATAATATGGTTAATGAAGAAGCCTCAAGAAGACTTAGTAAGTAATTCCTGAATCAATTGATCTAGGTTCTCGATAAACGGAAGCGGCTGATCAAGCATGAGATGATGTTGAGCATCTTTTAATCCCAAGATAGGAGAACCCTCAGGTAAAAGATCTGCCATACCCTTTACACCGGACCTGGCATTAAACTCAACCGTATGTTCTCCGTAGTAGAATCCGACGGGACAATTAAGACTATTTAGTATTTCAGAGTGGTCCGAACCAATTACAAGGCCATCGTATGCAGCAGGATCAAATGTCCAAGCCCACCCTGTTTCGGTTTGTCTCGTGGAGTGATCAGCAATGTAATCTACTAAAAATTGGTTTACGCAAGCCTGAGGAGGCATGAGCCTGAAACGTTTAATTAGATCCTCTTTATGATCAACGATGCGTGGAGGTCGAGCTGGATTTCGATCTGCATACCACTCATGATGTTCATCTGGTTTATAAACAACAAAATCAACTAACAAGAGTCCTGACATATCTTCGCTATGCTTAGAGGCTGTTATTAAAGAGACCATGCCACCAAAGCTATGACCGACAATAATTGGGTTTTCCATCCCTGCATCATTAACGACACCCCAAACATCATCAACGAAAGTATCTCTGGTATAAAAGGATCTCCAGTCACTTCCACCCATTCCAGAAAAACTCATTACAACAAAATGGTATTTATCAGAAAGCATGGCACCTATAAATTTAAACCAATGCGCATGAGCATTTGTACCGTGTAACATGATGACACTTTGGTTTTCTGGGTTACCCCATTCCATATATTCTATTTTTGCACCGTTGACCTCAACGGACTTGCTTTGATGCTCTTTGTTTAGCGCATCATTAAACCAATCGGGATTTGTATGAATAAGTTCCATCTTCTAATTATAAAAAAGCGACGATATTAGATGATTCTATCGGTTTATAGAACCTTTATTTTTATGAATTTAATGCGTCTGTCTTGGCAGCTGCGATAAAATCATTTTTATGTAGGCCTTTAATTTTATGACTCCACCAAGTAACTTCAACTCTTCCCCACTCTAAAAGAATGGCTGGATGATGATCTTCTTCTTCTGCTAGTGCTGCAACTTTTTTGGTAAATTCAAGTGACTGAACATAGTTATCAAATTTAAATACACGATTTAGCATCAAAACAGAATCTTTTGTGATGGGTTGCCAATCAGGTATCTGCTGAATGAGGTCGGGTAATTCATCATCAGTTACTCTGGGAGCGTCAGCTCTGCAGGCTACACATTTTTGTTTTAATAATTCTTCCATGATTATTTACTAATACCTCCTTTAGTAAGCTTAGAAGGGTTAAGAAGTTTTTTGAGTTGAGCTACGCTCAAATCAGTTTCTTCACTGGCAATTTCAATGATTGGCTTGCCGAGCTTGTAAGCTTTCTTGGCAATCTCAGCTGCCTTTTCATATCCAATAATAGGATTGAGAGCTGTCACTAATATTGGATTCCTAGATAATGAAGCTTCTAGATTTTCTCTATTTACCTTGAATGTTTTGATGGCTTTATTTGCCAAGACATCCATTGCACCTGATAGAAGATTAATACTTTTTAAAAGGTTGTAAGCTATTACTGGCAGCATCACATTTAATTGAAAATTTCCAGCTTGAGCAGCAACTGTTATCGAGACATCATTTCCAATGACGTCTGCAGAAACCATTGTTACTGCTTCAGGAATAACAGGATTTACTTTTCCGGGCATGATGCTACTTCCGGGTTGTAATGCTTGCAACTCTATTTCAGACAATCCAGCTAAAGGACCGCTATTCATCCATCTAAGATCATTTGAAATCTTCATTAAGATAACGGCAAGATTTTTTAATTCGCCAGACAATTGAACAGAGCAATCTTGAGCGCTTAACTCATGAAAGAAATTTGAGCTCGGAACACATTTGCAATTACTACCAGATAGTTTCGTCAACTCTTGCGCAAATATCTTCGCAAACTGTTTATGGGCATTGATCCCGCTTCCTACAGCAGTACCGCCCTGAGGAAGTTCCAAGAATCTCTCTTCAATGACACCAAGCATTTTACGCGAAGCTTTGAGCTGACTTGACCAGGCCAGAAGTTCATCGGAGAAGTCTACCGGCATAGCATCCATTAAGTGAGTTCTTCCAGTTTTAGCCACTCCTTCTAAACCCTTTGCTTTCTTTTCTATCTCTAAGATTAATTTATCTAATGTTGGATAAAGCTTCTGAGTTAAATCCATGTGGGCAGAAACTTTTATGGCAGTTGGAATGACATCATTACTACTTTGACTCATATTGACATCATCATTTGGTCCAATATCGAGCTTAGAATTCTTAGAAGCCAAAGTTGCAATCACTTCATTGGCATTCATATTTGAACTTGTACCAGAACCTGTTTGGAAAACGTCTATAGGAAATTCGTGATGATGCTTCTGTTGCCATACTTCCTTTGCAGCTTTTGATATTGCTCTAGCTTTATTTGCCGGAAGAAGCTTCAGTTTAAAATTCGCTCTAGCTGCAGCATCTTTAATCATACCCAGTGAATTCACAAAAGATTTAGTAAAAGGAAAATCCATTTTTATTCCGCTGATAGGGAAATTATTCACAGCTCTTTGTGTTTGAGCTCCCCAGAGAGCTTTTTTAGGGACTCTTACTTCGCCTAAGCTATCTTTTTCAATTCTGTAATTTTTAGTTGCCATTTGTTTATTATATTATGTTTTCAATAAGATATATTTTAGCAAATATGCTAGATTAATTATTTGAGTTTAGTGCAAAAACATTAGTGGAGAAAAAAAATGGAAATTGATGTTACAAAAGGAAAAATTGAGCAAAGAAATAAAGGTAATTTAAATCCACCTGAATTTAATTCAATCGACGAAGAAAGAAGACATGGTCTTGAAAGACTTGCTAGTGCTTTTCGTATGTTCGCTCACTTTGGTTTTGATGAAGGGCTTGCTGGTCATATCACCTTAAGAGATCCGGAATATAAAGATCATTTTTGGGTCAATCCATTCGGTGTTCACTTTAGTCAAATTAAGGTTTCTGATTTACTCCTAGTAAGTCATGATGGTGACATAGTAATAGGAGATCGACCTGTTAATAATGCTGCCTTTGCTATCCACTCAAGACTTCATATGAATCATCCCGAGTTAAATGCTGCGGCCCACTCACACTCCATGTACGGTAAAACTTTCTCTACCATGGGGAGGTTGCTTGAACCTATTACACAAGATTCATGTGCCTTTTATGATAATCATGTTTTATTTGATGACTTTACAGGCGTAGTTCTTGATACCAGTGAAGGCGATAGAATTGCTGAGGCCTTAGGAGACAAGAAAGCTGCTATTCTTAAAAATCATGGACTACTGACAACAGGGCAAACTGTGGATGAGGCTGCTTGGGGATTCCTTTCAATGGATAGATGCTGCCAATCACAATTACTTGCAGAAAATGTAGGTCAGATGCAAAGAATACCTGACGAAGTTGCTGAACTCACAAGAGGTCAGGTTGGTTCGCCAATCGGTATGTGGATGAGCTACCAACCTATGTTTGATCTGATGTTAGAAAAAGATGATAGCTTCTTAAACTAGGCCTTCTTTAAAGCTTCTTTCATTTTATCATCATGGCCTTCTACGAAGCCCCAATTTGACATATAAGTAATGAACTTTGGAGACAATCCTTCTTTGGCTAGATAATCAGCACTGACTGGAATTATAGGTGGCTCAAATTCTGGATTAGCAGCAAATAGTTTTGGGAAGTTATGGTTAAGTATGGCTGCCCTGCCTAGCATAACCCAGTCTATATCCGCTTCCATGGCTTTTGTTGCATCTTGAGGCGTTCTGATATTTCCAGCCACGCCCAATCGAGTATTTCCCTTCTTAAGCTCAGAAAAATGCTGCAATAATGTTTTGCCTTTGAATTCATCCTCTTGTGGTTCTTGAAAGCAATTCCATAAAGACATATCTAGAAAATCTAGTTTTCCGGATAACATCAGCTCTTCCGCAAGTTGTTTAGATTCTCCTAGTTTAATCCCAAATCTTTCTGAAGAAAGTCTTACACCCAACATGAAGTCACTAGAACACTCAGATCTAATTCCATCAATAATTTCTTTCAATAAACGTGAGCGACCTTCTAAATCTCCTCCATATTCATCATCCCTAAAGTTCACTTCATCACTTAAGAACTGACAGATGATATAGCCATGTGCACCGTGAAGTTCTACCCCATGAAACCCTGCCTTCTCAGAACGCACAGCGCCGGCAATAAAATCATCTCTGAGTTTTTTGACTTCATCTAATGACAAACCTCGAGCAGAAAATTCTTCATTAACTGAAGGACATACGGGATCTTCTCCAATAATCTCTTTGGGAGATCTCATTCCTGCATGATGTAATTGCAAATTAGAAATACTACCCGAATTATTAATTTCTTCAGCCAATCGAGACAGTCCTTCTAAATGATCATCAGAGAAAACACCCATTTGACCAGGGAAACCTTTTCCAATTGCTTGAACATGAGAGGCGCAAGTCATCGTTAATCCGAAACCACCTTTTGCTCTCATGGTAAGCCAATGGAATTCTTCCTCAGACATGACACCATCTTCATGACTCTGAGAGTTAGTAAGTGGCGCTAACATGAAACGATTTTTCATTTCAGGTCCGCGAGTAAAATCTAATTTAGTTAATAACTTACTCACTCAACTTCTCCTCCACTTGCCAAAGAGTGTCTTTACCGAAATACATTTCATCATCTACAAAAAATGTTGGTATACCAAACACTCCTCTTTTAGCAGCAGCTTCAGTATTTGCAATTAAAGCAGCTTTAACTTCTGGGTCCTGCATTTGAGCCATTAACTTTTCTGCATCAAGTCCAGATTCTTCAAATGCTGATTTTATAATGTCAGGATCATCCATCTTTTTTGGTTCTTCCCACATATGAACTAAAACTTTATCAATATAACTTTCAAGGTAACCATCCATATCGGCCGCAACAGCCCCTCTTATTATTTGTAAGCTAATCACAGGAAAATGAGGATTCATCTGGAATTTATCCAACCCGTGTCTTTTAATAAAACGCTGCATTTCTAGATTCTGATACTCATTCTTGTTCATAACACCAAAAAATTGTTCCATTGGAGGCTTATTGTTCGTTATTTTAAAAATGCCACCCAGCAATACAGGAATATAATTTACCTTTGCATTGGTTTTTTCTTTAATTGATTGCATAACCTTATGACTCAAATAGGCATTTGGGCTTGCAAAATCAAAATAAAAATCTACTTCTTTAGTCATATCGTTTCTCCTTTTAGCTATTTTGACTTTCTTCAGTTGTTTCTTGTCTATTCTCAATCATATCAAGCATTTCAGAATAATCATGATCAGAGCACTTTCCATCCATAAAACTATTCAGCTCTTCAGCACTCACTCCATTTCCATCTCCGTAAGAGAGACCAAAAAGCGTTTCACATTTTTCAGAATCACTAAATCTAGAGTCTTGGGACAACTTATTCAATAAATAATCTTTAGTGTATTCTATATCAGACATATACACCCCCTGATCATTTTCAGAATCTAAAACTAGATATTTGTTAGCACTGCCTAGATCCCATGAGCTCCATTTAGGTAAATCTTTATCTCTCCCTTTTCCAGGATTTCCTGTGTATGCAAATTCAGCCCAATAAGATTGCATCTGATTAGATAACTTCTTACCTGCAGGATAAGCATCCTCACCGAAAAGATAATTCTTGATAACGTAACTATCAAAAGAACCAAACACAAATAAGATCTCTAGAGCATGAGCAGAACCTACTAACCTAGAAAAATCCATTCCATTGAGTGTGCTTAATTCGTCCCAGTCAAACCTATAGGCATAAGTATCAGCATGACCAGACTCTACTAGCTTCTTAGATGGCGCATCCACTGCCCTTTGCTTCCAAAAAGATGATCCATAAAAACTGATTGCATCATAGTATTCAGGATCAATAATCTCTAGAGGCATTTCATCAATCCCAATAGTTTTATAAACCCCAGTAGCAGGTCCCCACTTAACAAAGTTTCTGTTCATGGCATTAAAAAATTTGTTTTCATCTTTATTCGTTCCAGTAATGATTGGTACTCGTGATAAAGAACTATTAACAAATGATTCTTCAATGCCCCCGCCATGTATCACATGGCCGTCTGGATAAACTCTTGTCATTCCGCTTCGCTTAGGCCTTGAGTCGATAGCCGCTTGAATAATCACTTCTGGATCTTGTTGGTATAAAGTTGACCTTATTTCACTAACAGTCATTTGTTCTTGTTCAAGTCGTGCATTACTCAAACTATCGACCTCTCCGCTAGCTATCAAAATTTGATTGAAGACTTCTAATCCGCTTATAGACGGTGCTATTCCACTTTCTGGAAGGTATGATTCTGCTGAATCTATCGAAGAAGAGGACATTATTCCGCTTTGTATGATTACTTTATGAAAAAGATCTTTAGCTAATGGTGAAGCAAATATTGCTGCTGAGTTGTGAGCTCCTGCAGATTCCCCAAAGACGGTAACATTCTCTGAATCACCTCCAAATGACTGAATATTTTTATTAATCCATTCCAAGGCCTTGATGGTGTCTAAAGTTCCATAATTCCCTGATAGATCTGAAAGAGAAGAGAGAGAGTCATGCAACGCTGGATGTCTAAACCATCCCAACGATCCCATCCTGTACTGAATAGTCACTACGATCACATTGTGTTCAGATACCAAAACACTTGGGTCGTACATATGTGCGCTGCCTACAGTATTACCTCCACCATGAATCCACATCATGACTGGGAGGTTTTTAGATTGACCAATGTCTGTTTGACTTAATCTTGGGGTCCAGACATTTAAGTATAAACAGTCTTCACTGCCACTCCACATATCTTCACCATCCTCTCCAAATGAACTCGCTTTTTGAAAGCAACTGGATTTGAATTCAACGGCTTCCAAAGTTCCTGTCCAAGAAGAATGATCTTTTGGCGCCTTCCATCTTAACTGACCCAAAGGTGGTTCTGCGAATGGAATCCCTTTCCAGACATAAGTGTTATTACTTCCCGCAGTCCCTATGACAGAGCCCTCTGAGATTTGCCTCAAAGAATCCTTCTCTAGTGACTGACCACATCCTGTGATTAGAAATATTGTTAATAGAGAAATACATAATTTAAATTTCATAAATTCAGTATAGGCAACTCTACTAACTTTATAAACTTTAATGGAACTAATTATTTGCATACTTTAAAGCTTGCATGAGCTGTCTTTGTTACGTAAATTAAAACAAAAATATTGATTAAATTAGGAGACACCAAATGCAAATATCACCCATACCAACTTTATCAGAAGAAATTAATGATATTCGCCTTAGAACAGCAGATATCGTTGCAAACAGAATAGTGCCTAATGAATCTATTATTTATGCTGGTGGCGAAAAATCTAAAAAGCTTAGAAAAGAAATCAATGAAGAAGTAAAAAAACAAGGTCTGTGGGCTCCTCATTTACCTACTGAATATGGCGGAATGGATAATGGATTTTTAGAGTTAGCCTATATGAATGAAATATTAGCCTGGTCTCCATTAGGCAACAGATTATTTGGTGTAATTGCACCTAATTCTGGCAACCAAAAAATTCTCGTTAAATATGGAACAGATGAACAAAAGAAGAAATGGTTAATCCCTCTCATCAATCAGGAAATGGAATCAGGTTTCTCGATGACTGAACCCGATTCAGCAGGATCAGATCCGAGATCACTAAAAACTACAGCCGTCAGGGAAGGAGACGAATGGGTGATAAATGGCCATAAGATCATGACCTCAAATGGCAACAGAGCTGATTTTCTGGTAGTGATGTGTAGAACCGAAGAAGATGGTGATGAAGGTGGAGTCAATTCTAAGATGACACAAATTATTGTACCTACTGACTCGCCAGGACTTACAAAAGTAAGATCAGTTCCTATATGGGGACACACTGGTGGCGATCATATGGAGATAAAATATGAAAATGTAAGGGTACCAGTTGAAAATGCTTTAGGAGCAAGAGGTTCGGGACACCAGGCAGCACAAGATAGGCTTGGAGCAGGCAGGGTCTATCATTGTATGAATACTATTGGTCAGATGTGGAGAGCTTTTGACATTATGGTTAAGTATTCTACTGAAAGAGAAGTCCACGGTGGCAAGCTTGAAACTAAACAATTTATTCAAGGGTTTATTGCTGATTCGTATATGGACATACAAGCTTCAAGATTAATGACAATTCATTGTGCTGAAATAATGGATAAAGAAGGTGATGCAAGAGTAGATATTAGTGCTATCAAAGTTTTTGTACCTGCAGCCGGAACTAGGGTAGTTGATAGAGCTATACAAATTCATGGATGGAGAGGCGTTTCAAGTGATACACCTTTAGCAGGCATGTATCAAGGCTTTAGAACTTTAAGATTAGCCGATGGACCTGATGAAGTTCATAGAATCCTAATTGCGAAAGAGATATTAAAAAAATATCATGATGGATTGTCTTGGGATTTTGGCGTCTAAGAATTTATTTCTTTAGAGGGACTAATCGAACGGTTGAAGTTGAACTCGCTACCAAAATATCTTTCTGATATAACTTGCTCGTCATAAAAGCCGTACTCTTTCCGAGCTGAAGTACCTCAGCTACGGCCACCAGTTTTCCTTGACGAGAAGGTGCCAAGAAACTGACATTTATATCTAGTGTCATTGGAATAATTTCGAAGTTAAAAAGACCCATCAATAAATGCGCCATAGGAGCATCAAGCATACCCGTTACAAAACCGCCCTGTACAACTTGTCCATCTGAGTGAGTAAAATCTTGAATAGCCTGGAACTCCATCTCTATTTCAGGAGGCTTAGAACTAAATTTAGTCACATATGCACCAAGAGTTTCTGTACAAGGAGCTGAATTGGATTGAAGTGATTCGAGTATTTTTGAGTCTTCCATTACTCTATTTATTTTAACTCAGTAATGCTAAAAAAGGGTGGTAGTTGAAACTTTTTGCTGCGCCCAACCAAAATATTAATTATTTCAAAGCCTCAACTACCATAGTAAGTTGGATGTAGCTTAAATTTCGCTGTTGCAGCTCAATTGGGTGAAAACTACATCCTACTTTTTTTAACTGAGATACTTACCTTGGAGAGGTTTTTTCTGGGGAGAAATTATATGTTTCTCAGTTACATTTAATAT
>CALJGK010000028.1 GCA_938075195.1 uncultured SAR86 cluster bacterium | reverse complement strand
TTGAACCGGTGACCTCTTCCTTACCAAGGAAGTGCTCTACCTCCTGAGCTATATGAGCAAAAATCTATATTTTTGCTGCTTTATTTAGGGTGTAAGAATTTTTTTTCTGTCTTACCAGAAAGAAAATATCGATATTTATGTAACGAAATAAACCTACAACCCAAAGCTCGGAGCGCTTTTATAGTATTTTTAGCCCCTTAATGCAAGCCTTTTTGCATCTTTCGGGTAGTTTTTTTAGTGGTGGAGGGGGAAGGATTCGAACCTTCGAAGCACGAGGCGGCAGATTTACAGTCTGCTGGGTTTGACCGCTCCCCAACCCCTCCTAAATATAATGCCTAAAAAACAGCGCGCAATTCTGTAACTGCGAGCTTATTATGTCAACTTAAATTATAGAAATTTGATAAATTTAATGACATGAAACAAACTCTTCCATCTCTAGATTCATCACAAATTATAAATAATCTTGAAAAAAGTTTACTAGATTACTCTCCTGAAATTTTGATAACGAAAACAACAGCATCTACCAATGAGGACGCTAAATCTTACCTAGAAAACCAATCTTCACCTTTAGCTATTCATCTATCCGAGCAGCAAGTAGCTGGAAAAGGAAGAAATGGTAAAAAATGGGTAAGCCCTAAGGGAAAAAATATATACCTATCGATAGGATGGATATCTCCCCTTAAATACCCTGAACTTGATGGATTGAGTCTTGCTGTAGGTACAGTCCTTGCATCTACTTTAAATAAATATGCTAAGAATCTCATAAAAATTAAATGGCCTAATGATTTATTGTTTAAAAAAAAGAAGATATCTGGAATCTTAATAGAGACAGTTGATATTGCAGGTACGGTAGGAGTAGTTATAGGAATAGGTATTAACGTTCATATGACTAAAGAAGAAGGCAAAGACATCGACCAGTCATGGATTGCTCTTGATCAAGCCACAGACTCTATCAACAACAGAAATGAGGTTGTAGCAAGTTTGTTAAACAAAATATTCAAACTTACTGTTTCTTTTTCGCAAGAAGGTTTCAAGCACTTTAAAGAAGAGTTCGAAGCCTTAAATCTCCTCAACGGAAAAATCTGCAATGCAAGGATAGACGGGCATGACAAAGTAGTTGAAGTTAAAGGCGTTAACGATAGTGGCGAATTACTAGTTAAAGATAATTCAGAAAATCTTTCTCTTCGATATGGCGAAGTTTCGATAAGAGAACTATAATGCTCACCGCGCTGGCGTAGCTCAGTTGGTAGAGCAGCTGATTTGTAATCAGCAGGTCGTAGGTTCAAATCCTATCGCCAGCTCCACTTCTTAGTGGAAATTTTAAGACTAATCAGTAGGTGGATTCTCTGCTTGCAGCAAAACTTCTTCCGGTAAATTAAAGGCACCTCTTTCTAAAGTCCATACATTTGCTATTTGATCTGTTCTAAGTTCTGAATATAAGTGAGGAAAGGGGCTTTTTCTTTTTCCTTCATTCGGAAAAGACTCTTCGAACAAAAGCTTATCATTATCGATCTTTCCTAAATCTAACTGAAGAAGAAAAACCTCATCAGAGTCTTGAAAGAAGAAGGATAATGTAGCAGCTAGCTGCACAGCAGTTGAAAGATGAATGAATCCATCTCCATTATCTAAGTCAGTGATTATTTTTCCGGTATTTGAGGCAGCTTCCCATTCCTTTGCTCTCAGTACCTTATAAACTTTATTCGTCATTGAAAATTCCTCATTAGTTCCTGGATCCTCTATCTCATAAGCCAAAAGAATAGATGAAATAAATAGGTTGATTAATAAAAGGGTTTTAATCCTCATTTAAGATTTCGTCTGGTGCTTCATTTAAGCCTCCATAGTCTAGGATTGGAGCAGCATCAATTTCTTCTGCACCTATGAATTGGGCAACACGTTGTAAACAAGAAACAATCATACTCTGCTCCCAATCATTCAAGCTAGAGAACTGCTCTTTGAATTTATCTTGTAAAACATCAGGAGAGGATTCAAGAATCTTGAAGCCCTCCTCCGTAATATTTAAATACTGAATTCTCTTGTCATTGATACCTTTTTCTCTTGTGATTAAGTCATTAGAGAGTAATTTATTAATCACGGTAGCAATGGTTGTATGCCTGAGAGTTGTTATATAAGAAATATGACTTGGAGTGGTATGCTTTTTATTGGCAATTATCTGTAAAACAATATGCTGTGTAGGTGTCAATTGTGATTTTTTAGCTAAAGAGAGAGAGTTAATCTCAGTGGCACGCATCACTCGCCTTATAGCAACTAAGGCCTCTTCAAGATGATTATCTTCCATTTATTTCTATCCTTTTTTGCGGATCATAAACTTCTATATAGATGCCGCGCAATAAACTTATCGTTGCAGCAATCAAAATAAATATAAAAGGTGCTGCCATTGATATGGCACCTGATTGTATTGCAGATAAAGCATAAGAGCCTCCGCCAACAAGAAGAACTATGGCTAACAAGCCTTGAATGACTGCCCATATAACTCTTTGAATTCTAGGCGTATCACTTTTTCCACCAGAGGTTATTGTATCTATGACCAAAGATCCAGAATCCGAGGAGGTGACAAAAAAGAGAACCAACATAAACAATGCAAATAAACTGGTAAAGATAGGAAATAACAGAT
>CALJGK010000027.1 GCA_938075195.1 uncultured SAR86 cluster bacterium | reverse complement strand
GGTAATACTATTTCTCATGATAGGCGGTTTTTGAGAAGGTATATGCCTGAAGTAGATGCCTACTTTCATTACAGAAATGTTGATGTAAGTTCTATTAAGGAGCTGATTAAGCGATGGAATCCAGAACTTCTAGATGGCTTTAGGAAATCAGGAGGTCATAGGGCAATGGGAGACGTTTTAGAGTCTATAGAAGAACTCAAGTTCTACAGGGATAAGTTCTTTATTTAGTCTTTCTTTTTTGTAGGTCCGTCAAAAAAACTATTGGCTATGGGCATGACTTTTGATGAATCGCTAGAAGTAATTTTTGCTATACCTCTTTTGTCGACTTCATCTATCCTCATAATGCAACTTACGGGTATATAGCTTCTTTGAACGCCTTTGAATTCATTTTTAAGCTTTTCTTCACTTGTATCAACGACTATCTGAGAATTTTGATCGAAGATATATTCTTCAACTTCAATGAATCCATACATGTCACTTTGATAAATTGCTTCTGCATAAACTTCGTAGACTTCACCTAGTTGAACGAATACTACTTTGTAGATTCCTTTTTTTGCCATTACAATTCCCGCCCTAATTAAAGATATAAAATATAGTTACCGAAAAGATATAACATATATATATGGCCAAAAAGCTTTTTATCAAGACCCACGGATGTCAGATGAATGAATATGACTCAAACAGGATGCAAGACTTGCTTGGCATTAGCCACGGTTTTGAAACAACTGATAATGAGGAAGAGGCGGACCTAATTCTTTTGAATACCTGCTCTATACGAGAGAAAGCTCAAGAAAAGGTTTTTCACCAACTTGGCAGATGGAAGAAATTAAAAGATAAGAATCCTAACCTAAAAATCGGAGTTGGAGGCTGTGTTGCAAGTCAAGAAGGCGACAATATAATGAAAAGGGCTCCACAAGTTGATATTGTATTTGGACCTCAGACAATCCATAGAGTCCCAAAACTATATGAAAATGTAGCAGAAAATAAATTAGAGTCTGTAGATATCACATTTCCAAAAACTGAGAAATTCGACCACTTACCAGAACAATCTTCGGATGGACCGACAGCTTTTGTATCGATCATGGAAGGATGCAATAAATATTGTTCTTTCTGCGTAGTACCTCACACCAGAGGCAACGAAATCAGCAGACCACTTGATGACATACTAAAAGAAATAGAAGGCTTGGCTGAAAAAGGTGTCAAAGAGGTCAATCTTCTTGGGCAAAATGTTAACTCCTACAGAGATTCAAAACTTAAAACAAAAGGACTCGGCCTATCAAATCTTATAAGGTCATCATCTGTTATTGAAGGAATTGAAAGAATTCAGTTTACTACCTCTCACCCATTTGAATTTGGCCAAGATCTCATTGATATTTACCAAGAAGTTCCTCAACTGATTAGTTATGTTCATCTTCCTGTGCAAAGCGGATCAAATGATATCTTGAAGAAGATGAGAAGAAGACATTCAAGAGACGAGTACTTTGAAATAATCGATAAATTAAAATCTGCCAGGAGTGGGATAAGTATTTCTTCTGATTTCATTGTCGGTTTCCCAGGAGAGACAGAAAAAGATTTCTTAGATACTCTAGATTTAGTGGATTATGTTGGATACGACGAATCCTTTAGTTTTATTTATAGTCCAAGACCCAATACAACTGCAAAAGATCTTGAAGATGATGTCCCTTTAGAGGAGAAGAAGGTCAGATTGCAAGAACTGCAACATAAACTCGAAAACTCAGCATTAAGTATCAGTAGAAAAATGGTTGGAGAGACTAGAAAGTGTCTTGTTACTAATATTTCAAAGAAAAATCCTGGAGAATTCCAAGCTAGAGCTGACAATAATAAAGTAGTTATATTTTCATGCTCAGATCCTTCAATGATTGGAGAAATCATTGATATAGAGATAGTTGAAGCCAGAAATAAATCTCTACGAGGTGTAGCTATTTAGTTACTTCTTAACCATTAATGAAATTTCAGTTAGAGCCTATCAATCATGACAAGATAAGTGATCTGTGTGGCCCTACTAATTCTATTTTGAAACAAATTGAGAATGAGTTGGGTATTAAGATACTCAATAGAGGTCCTAGTTTTAAAATAAATGGAGATGAGGCAAAAGCCCAGATAGCAAAGGATATTCTAATAAGGATCTACGAAGACTTGGACGAAAATAAAACAATTGAATCTAAGGAGGTTCACTTATACTTACGAAAAGGCATGAATGACATAAACAATATAAAAAAAGAAACTTCAAGTAATCAAGTTATCAAAACACCAAATCTTCTTGTAACTCCCAATCATGGCAGCCAAGTTCAATATGTAGAGACCATCAACAAAAATGTATTAACGTTTGGGATAGGCCCGGCCGGAACAGGTAAGACATTTCTTGCGGTAGCTCTTGCTGTAGAGCAATTTTCAAGAGGAGAGGTAGAAAAAATACTATTAGTTAGACCGGCTGTAGAGGCAGGAGAGAAGTTAGGCTTTTTACCTGGAGATCTTAGTCAGAAGGTAGACCCATATTTGAGGCCACTCTACGACGCCCTTTTTCAAATGATGGGGTATAAAGAGACGGACCAGCTGATTGAAAGAAATATTATAGAGGTAGTTCCCCTGGCCTTTATGAGAGGAAGAACTTTGAATAATTCCTTTATCATTCTTGACGAAAGTCAAAATGCTACGGTCGAACAAATGAAGATGTTCTTAACTAGGTTTGGTTTTGGTTCAAAGGTTGTTGTGACTGGTGACATAACTCAAATAGATTTGCCTAAAAACACTCCTTCTGGGCTTGTACACTGTCTTAGGGTTCTAAAATCTGTTGAAGATATAGGTTTAGTTGAGTTTGAAACAAAAGATGTAGTAAGGCACGGATTAGTCCAAAAGATTGTTGAAGCCTATGCAAAATTTATCGATTAAGTGCCTATACTTGAATCTAATATATTCATTACAGGAAATCTTGAGGATCTAAGCTGCACCCAAAAAGATATATCTGAATGGGTCCAGGCTCTTATTGATGTAGAAGAAGGACTAGATGAATTAATAACTGCAAAGAATATTAATTTCTCATTTGTTTCAGAAGAAGAAATACAAAAATTAAATTTAACATTTCTTAAGAAGGACAAGCCTACAAATGTTTTATCCTTCCCCTCCCCCGCAACTGATTTAAATCAAGATTTACTTGGAGATATTGCTATCTGCATAGATATAATAAAAAAAGAGTCTGTTGAGCAGGGAAAAGAGGCAGCAGACCATCTCATTCATATTATTCTTCATTCTGTTTTACATTTAGTAGGTTATGATCACGAAGATGAAGCTTCAGCAAACAAGATGGAGCTTCTTGAGATATCTACCTTAAAAAAAATAGGTATTGCGAATCCTTACTGAAACAAATTATGATGTGCATGTGTTTATGAAGTGAGGCGTTAATGAACGACGAGCCCCCAAGTATATCTGCTGAGTCTAGTCGACTTGGCTTTAGGAAAAGAATTAAGGACAAAATAAAAGAAATTTATCAAAATTTCTCCTATAAACCCCAAAACAAGCAGGAACTTGCTGGATCTATAAGGGATTCAAGCGAGAGAGGTGTGCTTGAAAAGGGAACTCTCAATATGATAGAGGGAGCGTTGAGAGTCTCTACTGATCAGGTAAGAGATATCATGATTCCCCGCCCTCAAGTTGTTTTTGTAGACAAAAACGAGAAACCTGCAGACTTCTTACCAAGGGTAGTAAAATCTAGCCATTCAAGATTCCCTGTAATTAACTCAGAAACTGAGAAAATTGAAGGAATACTCCTAGCAAAGGACCTTCTGCCCTTCCTTTCTTCCAAAGATCTTGATGAATTTGAGCTTTCTCAGTTAATTAGACCGGCTATTTTGATACCGGAAAGTAAAAAATTGAATATTTTGCTAGATGAATTAAGAGCAGGCAGAAATCACATGGCAATTGTTCTTGATGAGTACGGTGATGTAACGGGCATTGTTACAATTGAAGATGTTTTAGAGGAAATCGTTGGTGAGATAGAGGACGAACATGACAAAGATAGCGGTACTTTGATTAAAGAGATTGGTGAAGATGAATATTTAGTTTCTGCTTTGACTCCTATTGATGTTTTTAATGAAACATTTAATTCTTCGCTCAGTGATAAAGATTTTGATACCTTAGGGGGTATTGTGATGCACCATTTTGCACGTTTTCCGAAGCCAAATGATGCTATTAATATTGATGGTTTGAGGTTTGTAATTAATTCATTAGAAAGACGACGAATTAAGCGAATTAAAGTATCAAAAATAAACTAAATTGCCTTTCTAAAAAGACCTTCTGTCTTTAATATGAATCATATGTTCAAGAAGACAGTTCTTGCTCTTACATGCGGGTTAATTTTTTCATTAGGTTTTGCACCTTTTGATCTTTGGTTCTTGTCTATTTTATCCATCTTAAGCTTATTATTTTTTCTGGATGAAACCTCTAATAAAGAATCATTTTTGATTGGATATACATTTGGTTTTGGAATGTGGTTATCCGGAATATCCTGGTTGTATGTAAGTATTCACTCTTATGGAAATATTGGTTTAATAGGATCTATATTAATAATATTACTTTTTATTTGTATACTTTCTCTATATTCAGGTCTGTTATTTTTATTTAATAATTACCTAAAAAGCTATGCTCCAAAGACATTATTAATCTTCACTTTACCAGTTGCATGGACATCTATTGAATTGATGAGGTCTTACCTCTTTACAGGCTTTCCCTGGTTAATTTCCGGCACTATGTTGGCGGATACTCCAATAGATGGATTGACACCTATAATCGGTGCTCAAGGTAATAGTTTTTTTATGGTTATCATCTCCGTATTACTGTTTGAAATTATCAAGGGATTAAGGTCAAAAAAATGGTCTAAATTTTTAATTTTATTTACCATTGCACTACTTATTTCCTCTGTATTATTGCGTCCACTTTCTTGGACTAATCCAGTAGCAGAAGTTAGGGTCTCTATACATCAACCTAATCTAACTTTAGAAGAGAAATGGAGTCAACTAGGATTGATTAAGACTCAAGAAATGATGCTTCAAGCAGTTACCGAAGCAAAACAAGATGAATTAATTGTATTCCCTGAAACTGCCTTAGTTTTGTCAGAGCGAGACAACAA
>CALJGK010000026.1 GCA_938075195.1 uncultured SAR86 cluster bacterium | reverse complement strand
CCATATTCCTGAATCATATATCGCCTGACCTCTTCAGCAACATAAGGAGCTTTGACTTCCGATACTAAACCGAAATAATTTGCCGTCAGAGGCGCATTTACTGCTAGTTCAAACTGCTCAGGATGAATGTGTTCTAGATCTAACATCCTGTTGAGTATCCAGTTTCTTCTAATCAATGCCCTACTTGGATTGACCAAAGGATTGATCGAAGAAGGTGCTTTAGGTAAAGCGGCAATCATAGCCCATTGTGCTAAATTCAGCTCCGTTAAGGGTTTGCCATAATAAACTTCGCTAGCTGCGGCTATGCCATAAGCCCTATTACCAAAGAATATACGATTGACATAAAACTCAAAAATTTCTTCTTTTGTATAAGTTTCTTCTAATCTATAGGCTAAGAAAATATCTTTTACTTTTCTAAAAAGACTTACATCCCTGCTGGTTAGATAATTGCCAGCGACCTGCATGGTAATTGTGCTGCCACCTCCCTGTATTCTTCCAGCTTTAATTAACCGGTATACTGATCTTAAGAGTCCTGTATAACTAACCCCTGAATGCGAAAAGAAATTGTCATCTTCTGCTGCTAAAACTGCATTTATATAATGAGTTGGTATTTCTCTAAACTTTAAGGCAGTTCTTCTTTTTTCTCCAAATTCTCCTATCAGCTTTTTATCTGAAGAATAAATCTTTAAAGGAATTTGTAGCTCGATATTTCTAATTAACTCTTCGTTAGGCAACTTGCTATCTATATAGATATTTAGGCTAGAAAGCGTCATAACAACTAAGCATAGAAAAATTAGCGATAATTGCCCTAATCTCCTGCTTAGGATCCAACTAAAATATCTCTTTAAGTTTAGTAACATCTAGGAGTTATAATAACTCAATGAGGCTAATAATTATCGGGCCTATGGCTTCTGGTAAGTCCGTAGTTGGAAAAAAATTATCAAAAAGATTGAATCTTAATTTTTTTGACACAGATGAAGAGATAGTTAATAAAACTGGGGTAACTATTTCTCATATTTTCGATGTGGAAGGTGAAGAGAAATTTAGAACAAGAGAACTGGATATATTTACAACTTTAATAGAAAACAACGATTGTGTAATCTCAACTGGTGGCGGCATTATTTTAAAAGAAGAAAATAGAGAACTATTAAAAAAAGGTACAGTTATTTACTTAAAGACTTCAATTCAGACTCAATTAGAAAGAACAATGAATAACAATGAGAGACCTTTATTGCAAGGAGATGGCGACAAGGAATTAACATTAAGAAACATCGCTAAGTTCCGCAATCCTATTTATGAAAAGCTTAGTGACTTAGTAATAGATGAAAAAAACAATCCAAATCAGGTAGTTGAGAGCATACTTAATAAAATTGAGATCATAAAATGAAGGAAATAAGTATTAATACAGCTTCAAAGAATTATTCGGTGATTGTCGGTTCAGATATTTTGACAGTGGATAATGTGAAAGAATTTCATGGAAGAGAAATTCTAATGGTCATAGATCCTAATATTGAGATATCTATAAAAGAAAAATCAATTGGAATACTTCAGGACATGTCGTCAAAATTTTTGACAATTGAGATTGAGGCAAGTGAAATAAATAAGTCCAACTCCTCTCTAGGATTGATCCATGACGCATTAATTGAAAATAATTATAGTAGGGATTGTATTCTCTTTGCTTTAGGCGGGGGCATCATATGCGATCTTACTGGTTTTGCTGCAGCAACTTATCAAAGAGGAGTTGATTTTGTTCTTATACCTTCAACCCTTCTGTCCCAAGTCGATGCTTCGGTAGGCGGGAAAACAGCTATTAATCATCCAAAAGGTAAGAATATGATTGGAGCATTTCATCAACCTTCTAAAGTTTTGAGTGATACCAATTTGTTGCTAAGTCTCGATGATAGACAAATCAGGGAAGGCTTGGCTGAAATAATTAAACATGCATTGATAATAGACGATGGTTTCTTTGATTGGTTATCGGAAAATATTGATCCCCTGCTTAAATCAGACCAAGAAAAACTTTTAGAGGCAATCGCTAGATCTATTGAAATAAAATCTGAGGTTGTTGCAAAAGATGAGAGAGAACAAGGAGTTAGGAAGTGGCTTAATCTGGGCCATACTTTTGGCCATGCCATAGAATTGTATGGCGAATATCGAGACTTCTCTCATGGAGAATCGGTTGCCTTAGGAGCAATCATGGCAACTAACTTATCTGAGCGAGTGTTAAACCTGGATGAGAAAGAAGGACAAAAAATAAGGAAACTTTTTTCATCTATTCTTACTCTAGAACTGCTCAATACATCATTTGATGAAAATAAATTATTACAATTAATGTCTTCTGATAAAAAAAGAAAGGGCAATGACCTCAATTTCATACTTATGAATAAAATAGGAGACCCTCAGATCGTCTCAAGTCCAGAAAAATTACACATTCTTGAGTCAATAAAAATAAGCTAGCCAATCTTCACAGAACTGACAACAAAAGGTACAATAGCTGCCCTGCGCAACCCTCCGTTTTATTTTTTATGCTAACTAACAGCTAAAAAGTAAATTTAAACAATATGAAGAATTTAACACTTAAAAATAAGTATAGGTTTGGTTTCCCCAAAAAAAGCGGGTTATACGATCCTCAGTTCGAGAAAGATTCTTGTGGCGTTGGTCTTGTAGCTAATATCAAGGGAATTCCTTCAAGAGAAATCATGGATGACGCATTTCATGTAAATTCAAAGATGGATCACAGAGGGGGTTGCGGATTCGAAGAAAATACTGGAGATGGTGCAGGTATCTTGATGGCTATTCCAGATAGTTTTTTTCGTACAGAAGCAGGGAAACTTGATATAACTCTTCCATTAAAAGGCCAGTATGCTGTCGGTAATATCTTTTTACCGGTCGATATTGAAGAAAGAAAACACTGCGTAAAACTAACTGAAAAAATAATTGAAGAAGAGAATCAAGTATTTTTAGGTTGGCGAGAAGTTCCCGTTAATCCTGATAAAGCTGACGTAGGGCCTGCATCCAGGCGTGCCCAACCCTACATATCTCAACTCTTTATAAGATCTGAAGAAGGTCTGCCTCAAGACGATTTTGATAGAAAAATATACTTAATCAGAAAGCGTTTAAGCCACGCAATTAGAAGTAATCAGACCTTAAAAGAAGCAAAATTATTCTACGCGTGCAGTTTGTCCTCATCAGTTATTGTCTACAAGGGCATGCTTACCCCTTCTCAGCTATTTCCCTTTTATTCCGACTTAGAGAATAAGGAATTTAAAACTCATTTGGCAATGGTTCATTCTAGATTTAGTACGAATACTTTCCCCTCATGGGACAGAGCTCAACCGAATAGATTTATGTGTCATAACGGAGAAATCAATACTCTAAAGGGCAATATGAACGCTATGAAGGCTAGACAGGGTCTGGTCAAAAGTGATTTATTTGGCAGTGATATAGAAAAACTCTTTCCTATTACCGAACTTGATTGCACTGATTCTGGGAGCTTCGATAATGTGCTCGAATTTTTATTACTTTCTGGCAGAAGCCTGCAGGAATCTGTGATGATGATGATTCCGGAAGCCTGGCAGTCTGATGTGAATATGTCAGATGCAAAAAAAGACTTTTATCAATATAGCTCTTCTATGATTGAACCTTGGGATGGTCCGGCTTCAATCGTTTTTACAGATGGTAAGAAAGTTGGAGCAGTTCTTGACAGGAACGGTCTTAGACCAAGCAGATTTTACGTAACTAATGACGACAAAGTGATTATGGCATCTGAGGTAGGAGTTCTCCCAGTTGATGATAAAACAATAATATCAAAAGGACGACTTCAACCCGGAAAGATGTTCTTAATTGATTTTGAACAAGGACAAATGATATCCGATGAAGATATCAAAAACGATATCGCTAACGGTAATCCTTACAAAGACTGGAATAAATCTATTGTAGATATTGAAGATATCCAAATACCGGAAGAAGAAGACAGCGTTGAAGCTAATCTCATATCCAGAATGAGATCTTTTGGCTATACAACAGAAACTATGCAGTTCATGCTACTTCCTCTAGTAACGGAATTGAGAGATCCTTTAGGATCTATGGGTAATGATGCGGCATTAGCATGCCTATCAGACAAACCTAGAATATTATTTGATTACTTCAAGCAATTATTTGCTCAGGTTACAAATCCTTCAATCGACTCCATAAGAGAAGAGGTTGTCATGTCTCTTGAATGCCTTATTGGCCCTGAAGGAAATTTATTAAAAAATGATCCAGACAATGCTCGAAGATTGAGAATTAAGAATCCTATTCTCTCTAATGCCGAGCTGAAGACTATAAAAGATATGTCTACACCTCACTGGAAAACAAAAACAATAGATCTAACCTATTCCAAAGAAGGTGGGCTTCAAGCAATGTTGCAGAGATTAGAAACAATTTGCCAAGAAGCAGAAACAGCAATTAAAGAAGATTTTTCTTTTCTTATTCTCTCTGATAAAAATATAACAGACTCGTGTATGTCACTCAGTTCTTTATTGGCTTGCTCTTCAATTCATCATCATTTAGTAGAAAAACAGCTCAGATCAAAAATAGGTATTATTGTTGAAACTGGAGAGGCAAGAGAAGTACATCATCATTGTTTGTTATTTGGATATGGAGCTGATGCGATTAATCCATACCTAGCTTTTGAAGCAATACTACAATCTCTAGAAGATGGTACGTTGCAAGATGAAAATCTAACAACCGCAAAAGATATTGTTTCTGCATACAAAAAAGCTACGAAAAAAGGTATCTTAAAAGTAATGGCAAAGATGGGTATTTCGACCTTACATTCCTATAAAGGAGCTCAAATATTCGAGGCAGTAGGTCTATCAGAAGAAATAATCAAAAAATCTTTCCCCGGAACCGCGAGTAGAGTTGGAGGTATTAGTTTCGAAGCTTTATTCAATGAACAACTAAGAAGGCACGACTTAGGATATCCGAAAGAAGAAATTAAAGTAACGAACTTACCTAACCCAGGAGATTTTCATTGGAGAAATGGTGGAGATGCACATATGTGGGATCCGAAAACTATCTCTTCCTTGCAACTCGCTTCAAGAACGAATGACGAAGACGCCTATTGGGATTTTGCTAATCATGCAAATGAGGTCTCAACTAAGCAAAGTACTTTAAGAGGATTATTACAATTTAAAAAAATTAATAAACCTCTAAATTTAGAAGAGGTAGAAAGTGAGAAAGAAATAGTTAAACGTTTTGCAACAGGAGCAATGAGTTTAGGATCTATCTCAACTGAATCACATGAATCTTTGGCTATCGCAATGAATAAACTGGGCGGAAAATCTAATACTGGAGAAGGTGGGGAAGATCCTATTAGATTTAAACCAGATGAATCAGGTGTATCTAAAAGATCTGCTATCAAGCAGGTTGCCTCTGGAAGGTTCGGTGTAACGATGAACTATCTTACTAATTCTGATGAACTTCAGATCAAAATATCACAAGGTGCTAAACCCGGAGAAGGTGGAGAGTTACCAGGTAAAAAAGTTGATGAATATATTGCTAAAATTAGACACTCTACCCCAGGTGTTGGTCTCATTAGCCCTCCTCCTCATCATGATATCTATTCCATTGAAGATATTGCACAACTGATACATGATCTTAAGAATGCTAACCGTACATCAAGGATAAGCGTTAAGTTAGTTTCTGAAGTAGGCGTAGGTACAATTGCAGCAGGCGTTGTTAAGGCCAAAACTGATCATTTAGTGATTGCAGGTCACGATGGAGGAACTGGCGCATCACCATTAACTTCTATCAAACATGCGGGACTCCCTTGGGAGCTTGGTGTTGCTGAAACTCATCAAACTCTAGTAATGAATAATTTGAGATCTAGAGTAGTACTTCAGACTGATGGTCAAATTAAGACTGGAAGAGATGTTGCTATAGCAGCTTTGCTTGGCGCAGAAGAATTTGGTTTTGCAACGGCTCCACTTGTTACATTAGGCTGCATAATGATGAGAAAATGTCACCTTAATACCTGTCCAGTTGGTATTGCTACACAAGATAAAGAACTTAGGAAAAAATTTAAAGGGAAGCCTGAGCATGTTGTCAATTATCTATTTATGGTGGCAAAAGATTTAAGAAATATCATGGCTGAGCTTGGATTTAAAACTGTTAATGAAATGATAGGTAGAGTTGACTGTTTAGAAACTGATGTAGCCATTAGTCATTGGAAAAGAAGTGGACTTGATTTTAGTGGAATGCTTCAGCCTGCTGAAAAAATATTTGATAATACCGAAGTTTACAATACGCAAACACAGGATCATGGGCTAGATAAGGCATTAGATAATTCTCTTATAGAAAAATGCAGGAAGGCAATTACTAAAGCAGAAAAAGTTTCTTTTAAGAGCCCTATTCTCAATATCAATAGGACTGTTGGAACAATGTTAGCGAATGAAGTTGCGAAGGTTTGGGAATCTAATAATCTACCAGAAGATACAATAGAAATTGATTTTGAAGGCTCAGCCGGTCAAAGTTTTGCGGCTTGGATAGTAAAAGGTATGACCTTTAGGCTAGAAGGTGATGCCAATGATTATGTTGGTAAAGGACTGTCAGGTGGAAAATTAATAATTTATCCCCCAAAGAATAGTCTTTTTAAAGCTGAAGAAAATATTCTTTTAGGTAATGTTGCTCTTTATGGTGCAACACAAGGTGAGGCTTATTTCAGAGGTATTGCTGCAGAAAGATTTTGTGTAAGGAATAGTGGAGCGTCTGTAGTAGTTGAAGGTATAGGCGATCACGGATGTGAATATATGACAGGTGGTAAAGCGGTGATCTTAGGTCCTACTGGCAGAAACTTTGGTGCTGGTATGAGCGGAGGAATTGCTTATATTTATGATAAAAATGAAGGTTTTATAAAAAATTGTAATAAAGAAACTTACGAGATTGAAACTCTTGTTGATGAAGACTTCGAGGATCTAAAAAATCTTATACAAAATCATTTTGAGTATACTGAATCTGCTGTTGCAAAAATTATCTTAGAAGATTGGACTAAAGAATCTAGAAAGTTTATAAAAGTAATGCCTACAGACTACAAACGTGTCTTGAATGAAATGAAAGCTAATAAACAATTAAGTAATGGGTAAAATTACAGGATTTAAAGAGTTCTCAAGAGCGGTCGAGCCTTATCGTCCTGCTAAAGAGAGGGTGTTAGATTTTAAAGAAATCTATAGTGACCACGATGACGAAAAGCTTTCTGTTCAAGGGTCAAGATGTATGGATTGTGGTGTTCCTTTTTGCCAGTCAGGCGAAGGTTGCCCAGTTTACAACCTCATTCCAGAATGGAATGACCTTGTTTATCAGAATAAATGGGAAGAAGCTTTTGACAAACTAATGCTTACAAATAACTTTCCAGAAGTCACTGGAAGAGTTTGTCCTGCGGTTTGCGAGGGAGCATGTGTACTTGGTATAACAGAAAGTCCTGTTGCAATAAAAAATCTAGAATTCGCGATAGCCGATAAGGGTTTTCAAAATGGTTGGCTAAAACCACAAATCCCTTCAATAAGAACAGGTAGGTCTATTGCCATTATTGGTTCTGGTCCTGCAGGATTATCTGCAGCCCAACAGCTCAATAGCGTTGGCCATACTGTAAAGGTATATGAAAGATCTGATCGAATCGGCGGTCTGATGATGTACGGCATTCCTAATATGAAATTAGATAAATCTATTATTGATAAAAGAACAGAGATCATGGAGACAGAAGGTATTCAATTCTTTACAAATTCGGATGTTGGGGGACAAGGAGAAAACTCTGTCAGTATGGAGGAGCTCAATAAATCTAATGACATAATTTTGTTAACAACTGGAGCTACTAAACCTAGGGATCTACCTATTCCACAAAGAGAAGGTGTAGGAGTTCATTTTGCTATGGATTTCCTTAGAACAAATACAAAAAGCTTATTGGATTCAGAGCATGATGATGGGCAATATATTTCTGCGAAAGGCAAAAATGTCATAGTTATAGGTGGTGGAGATACTGGTACTGACTGCATAGGCACCTCATTGAGACATGGATGCAAGTCTCTTATTAATTTTGAAATTATGGCTGAACCTCCCAAGGAAAGGTCTGAAAATAATCCTTGGCCTTTATTTCCTAGAGTTCATAAAGTTGATTATGGACATGAAGAATCGACAGAGATTTATGGCAATGATCCAAGGGTTTACTCAATCTCAGGTAAAGAGTTCCTCAGGAACGAAGACGGTACTTTGAGAGGAATTAGAACAGTTGAAGTTGATACAAATTTTAAAGAGGTGCCTGGATCAGAAAAAGAATGGGAAGCTGATCTTATCCTTTTGGCAATGGGTTTTTTAGGACCTGAGCATTATGCTGTAGATGAACTTGAAGTGGAGCTTGATGAAAGATCAAACTACAAAGCCGATCATAATATACATCAAACATCTAATCCTAAGGTCTTTGCAGCAGGTGACTGCAGAAGGGGACAATCTCTTGTGGTTTGGGCCATCAATGAAGGAAGAGCTGCTGCACGTGAAATAGACCTAAACTTAATGGGCAAGACGACTCTTACATAGAGCTCAATGGTTTATTTATCTCTTAACAACGCGCATTAAGCCTTCTTGAACAGCAGAGGCAACTAAAGTGCCGTCTTCTGTATAGACACTTCCTCTATTAAATCCTCTGGCATTACTGGCGCTTGGGCTATCAGTGGAGTAAAGCATCCATTCATCCGCCCTAAATGGTCTATGAAACCACATAGCATGATCTAAGCTAGCACTCATGACATTACCTTTAGCAAAGCTAAGTTTGTGAGGGTTCATTGAAGTACTAAGAAGTCCCATATCAGATGCATAAGCCAATATAGCCTGATGAAGAACAACATCATCTGGTAATTTCCCTACTGCTTTCATCCACACATGCTTATAAGGTTCCTTCTTTGTAGGCTCTTCAAACATACCTTCACCCGGTAAGTTCCTTATTTCAATTGGCCTTTCTCTCAGAAAGAAGTCTCTGTATTTAGCCGGTACTTTATCAATCATTTTCTTTCTTACTTCTAACTCACTAGTGCATTCGTTTGGGCCAGGAATATCCAACATATCTATCTGATGTGAAGGACCCTTTTCTACTTTATGGAAAGATAATGCCATATCAAATATCGGTTCACCTTTTTGAATCGCCACAACACGACGAGTAGTAAAACTCCCACCATCTCTAGTCCTTTCTACATCATAAATAATAGGATATTCCATATCTCCAGGACGAAGGAAATAAGCATGTAAAGAATGAACAAACCGCTTCTCAGGAACAGTCCTAACTGCTGCAGTTAAAGCCTGCCCTATTACTTGTCCCCCAAAAACTCTAGGACCACCTATATTTTCACTTTGCCCCCTAAAGAGGTTTTCTTCAAGTGTCTCAAGATCAAGCAGTTTGATTAATTTATTTAAAGCTTTCTTTTTCATATTAAGTAAATTTCTTTTCGTCCCACCATGGATAAGATTCAGGCATATCTTCGGAAACTTTATTAGGAAAATCTGGTGACCTTTTTTCTAAGAAAGAGTTCACTCCCTCTTTTACATCCTCTCCTCTCCCTAACTCATATATCAATCTTGAATCAATCTTGTGTGCTTCCATAGGATGATCTGCTCCAAGCATCCTCCATAACATTTGTCTGGTGAGGGAGACAGATACTGAAGAGGAGCTCTGAATGATCTCATTGGCTATTAATCTGGCCTCATTTAAGAGCTCTTCAGGTTTATGAATAGATCTAATTAAGCCGCCTTCTTTAGCCTCTGTGGCATTAAATACCTTGCCTGAATAAGTCCATTCTAAAGCCTTGCTTATACCAACCAATCTAGGTAAAAACCAGCTAGATGCTGCTTCAGGGACCAACCCTCTTCTTGCAAATACAAAACCAAACTTAGCATCTTCGCTTGCAAGTCTGATATCCATAGGCAACGTCATCGTCACTCCAACGCCTACGGCAGGACCATTAATAGCAGCAATAATTGGTTTAGGGCACTCAAATATAGATAAAGTAGTCTTACCTCCACCATCTCTGATCCACTCAGGATCTTTTTTATGATCTACTTGGTCTCCTTTATTATTTCTTACATCTCTATTGAAAGTATTATTTCCGGATGATAGATCAGCACCAGCACAAAAACCTCTTCCCTCTCCAGTTACAATAATTACTCGGACTTCGTCATCTTTTCCAGCATTATCAAATGCAGAAATAAGTTCATCCATCATCTGACCTGTAAAAGCATTTAGCTTATCCGGTCTATTTAGCGTTATGGTTAAAATATTGTTATCTATTTCATATTTTATAGTTTCATATTTCATAAAAATTTTCCTATTCGATTAAATGATCAATCTCATCAGCTGGTACATGCCCTGAAACTTGATTAACTTCTTTTGCTGGGACTCCAGCAACTGTAGTGCCTTCTCTAACATCGCTAAGAACAACACTGCCTGCAGCAATTTTAGCATTCTTTCCAATCTCTACATTACCTAAAATTGTTGAGGAGGCGCTCAATAATACTCCCTCTCTGACTTTGGGATGCCTATCACCATTTTCTTTGCCTGTACCTCCCAACGTTACACCCTGAAAGATAGAAACATTATCTTCTATGACAGAAGTCTCCCCAATTACAACTCCTGTGCCATGATCGATCATAATTCCTTTTCCTAATTTTGCTGCTGGATGTATATCAACACCATACACCTCAGAAGTTCTACTCTGAAAATAGTGTGCCAAAGTATGTCGAGAGTTGGTCCACAACCAACTTGCAACTCTGTGAGATTGAAGGGATTTAAATCCCTTAAAGAATAAGAGTGGTTCAGATAAATACTTGCAAGAGGGGTCTCTTTGTTTGGCAGCCAATAAATCGGTCATCGTTCCTTCTAATATGTCTTCACTGGAATTTATTGCATCTTTTATTACACTTCTTAACATCATGGGCTGAACAGAAGAACTACCTAGGTCATTAGCTATCAGATCTGCAACTGCGGATGAAAAGGAATGGTGCTCTAAAACAGTTGTATGAAAAAAACTAGCTAAGACAGGTTCGGCTTTAACCCTCCTTAAAGTTTCCTCCTGAATAGTTTCCCATATTTCTTCTACATGATCTTTTTTTTCCATCTGTCTATTGTACTGCAGGCTAAGTATTGCTGAAACGATTCAAATCAGGATAATAGTGCGTCTTTCCTACAAAATTTAAAAAAATCATGAACAATAAAACAGTTAACGGACTACCAAATGTCGAAATAGATGTCAGAAAAACTTTCGATATAGATGTTGATATGAAGGTATTGGCCTTTGAGGAGCCAAACGAACACGTACCTGCTATAGATTCAGCATACAAATTCGATAAAGAAACAACAATGGCAATTCTTGCTGGATTTTGTCATAACCGCAGAGTTATGATTCAAGGCTATCACGGCTCAGGTAAATCAACACATATCGAACAAGTAGCAGCCAGACTCAACTGGCCTTGCATAAGAATTAATTTAGATAGTCACATTAGTAGAATCGACTTACTCGGAAAAGATGCGATCACTTTAAAAGATGGGAAACAAATAACAGAATTTAAAGAAGGCATCTTGCCGTGGGCACTTCAATCTTCTACTGCGCTAGTATTTGATGAATATGATGCCGGTAGGCCTGACGTGATGTTTGTAATTCAGAGAGTGCTTGAGGTTGAGGGTAAACTCACTTTACTGGATCAAAATAAAGTCATATCGCCTCATCCTGGTTTTAGGCTATTTGCTACAGCCAATACTGTTGGTTTAGGAGATACTTCAGGTTTGTATCATGGAACACAACAAATCAATCAAGGACAAATGGATAGATGGCATATAGTCTCTACCCTTAATTACCTTGATCCAGAACTAGAGTTGAAAGTTATTCTTTCTAAAGTTCCAAGTCTTGATGATAAAGAAGGTTTAGAAATTGCTAAAAATATGATTTCTGTAGCTAATTTATCTAGACAAGGTTTTGCTAACGGAGATATTTCAACCCTGATGTCTCCAAGAACAGTTATTAGTTGGGCAGAGAATTATCATATATTTAACGATTTAAATAAGTCTTTCGAGATCACATTCTTAAATAAATGCGATGAAACAGAAAGAGTTATTATTGCTGAGTATTATCAGAGATGTTTCGATTCTGAGACGGTAGATTCTATAGCAGAAGAACTAGAAAATACCTAAGTGATTAATGTCCTCTAAGAGCTCTCAATCTGAAACGATAAAGGAGGCTGTTTCTGCAGCAACTAGAGCCTTATCAGGAAATTCAGAACTTGAGATCAGCTATGGAGGCATGGGCTCAACCCTTCCAAACCCACCAAATTCTATTAAAGAATTAACTTCTTTCAGGGGCAAGGCAGATTCACTTGCCTGCGCAGAAAGGTACAGGGATAAGTCAATAAGGATTAACTCTGGTGTAGATAAAATTAATTCACTAATCAAAGTAATGGAAGATGCGAGAGTTGAGATTCTTGGGTCTCTTAACTTTCCCGGTGTCGCCTCCAATCTTGCAGCCAAATTTGAAGATAAATGCAAACTGAATGAAAGTTTTGAAGATCAGGAGGATCAATTAGAAATTGCTTTAGAGACCTGGCTTAGAAGGATTTGTTTGCCTAATGAGATGGATACGAAATCAAGTCTATTCTTAAAGTACTGGGGAAAGCTATTCGATGATCAAGGTACTGAATTTAAGGAAAAAGTTATCAGTTCGCTAGAAAATCAATCCGAGTTCTATGACCTTGCTGAAGACTTCTTGAAGAATTTAAATATCACTGATGAAGAATCTGAAACAGAAGATAATGATATAGAGGATGACACAGAACAAGAAGAAGAAAGTGCTTCAGATGAAGGTAGCGAAGATGATTCTCAAGAATCAGAGAGTTCGTCCGAACAAGATAATCAAGAAGGTAATGAAGAGGCTGATGCTGATTCCGGTGATATTGATGAAGATGCGATTGTTGATGAGAATCAAGAAATTACTGCCAACCAATCATGGCTTGAATCTTTAGTAGGACAAACAGGTAATTTTAGTTACAAGGTTTACACAAGAAGCTTTGATGAAGAAGTAAAAGCTGAAGATCTTTGCAGTCCTGAAGAGTTAGTAAGATTAAGAAAACATCTAGATCAGCTTATGGGCCCCAGCAAAGCAACTATATCCAAACTAGCTCACAGATTACAAAGATTTCTTATGGCTCAGCAGAATCGATCATGGGAGTTCGATAAAGAAGAAGGCATGCTTGATTCAGCTAGACTTCATAAGATGATAACAGATCCCCTTACTTCATTAAGTTATAAGATAGAAAAGGATACTGAGTTTAGAGACACAAGCGTTTCTATTTTAGTAGATAGTTCTGGCTCCATGAGAGGAAGGTCAATGACAGTGGCTGCAATATGTGCAGACATAATTAGTACAACATTAGAGAGGTGTAATGTTAAGACAGAAGTCTTAGGGTTTACCACGAAGCAGTGGAAAGGTGGTGAGAGTAGAAAACTCTGGATGGATGATGGAAAACCCGAAAACCCAGGAAGATTAAATGACATAAGGCATATTATTTTTAAATCTGCAGATACCTCATGGAGAAGAGGACAAAAAAACTTTGGACTCATGTTGAGAGAGGGTTTATTGAAAGAGAATGTTGATGGAGAGGCACTAATTTGGGCTCATGACAGATTAGCAAGAAGGTCAGAACAAAGAAAAATACTGATGGTTATTTCTGATGGTGCTCCAGTAGATGACAGTACTTTATCTACCAATCCAACAAATTTTTTAGATCTCCACCTCAGACAAGTCATTCACTCTATTGAGACTAAGTCAGATATTAATCTTATTGCTATAGGGATAGGTCACGATGTTACACGCTACTATAAAAATGCCGTGACAATACACAGGGCTGAAGAGCTTGGTGGAGCGATGCTAGAACAGTTAACAGATTTGTTCAAAGTAGATTGAGTAGACTTAACTTATAAAGTTATGACTCAAACATTTGTAGGAATGGGTAAGGCTACCTTTACTGTTGTGACGGGAAACCCTTTCATGCATTTTATTACCTTGCATGTTCTAAGTGCAAGAGTTCCATTTGATACTAAAATATACATAAAGATATTTAGAATTAAATAAAGAAAAATTTTAATGGTTTGAAAGCGGCGGTTATTAGTAATTTAAGGTAGAATATATCTCTATTAAGGATATAAAATCATGAAAATAACAGAAGTTAAAAATTGTCCTACAGGATTGAACTATTTTGATAAAGATGACTTAGAAAGTAAGTTAGAGCCTCAAGATATTGAAGATATTGTAGAAATTTTCCAAACCCCACTTACAGGATCTTATAACTGGGACTACACAGATGCAGACAACAGGCTCAAGAAACTCTACGAATTAGGAAAAAAATTAAACTGGAATGCAACTATGGACTTAGATTGGTCCAATGAGCATTACTCTCATTCTGATTGGGCAACCACACCCGAACATCAACAGTTAGCTGGCTTCAAGCCTTATGATGACCTATCGGAAGAAAAGAAAATTGAAGTCTCGTGGCATCTCTTAGGTAGCAGCCTGAGTCAAATTGTTCATGGAGAACAGGGAGCTCTGCTTGTGGCTTCACAGCTAGTATCTTGTGCACCAACTTATAATGCAAAACTATATGCTGCATCACAAACTTTTGATGAAGCTAGGCATGTAGAAGTATTCAACAAGTATCTACAAGAGAGAATCGGCTTTAATTATCCTGTTATGCCAGGACTAAAACTTCTACTTGATAAGATTCTTTCGGATCCTAGATGGGATTTAAAGTTTATAGGTATGCAAATTATTATCGAAGGGTTGGCCCTAGCGGCCTTTGAAAGACAAAGAGCTGCAGCAATGGATCCATTGCTCAAAGATCTCTTCTATCTGGTTATTAGAGATGAAGCGAGGCATGTTACTTTTGGAGTTAATTATTTAGAGGAATTTGTTCAAACTCTTTCAGATGAAGAAAAAGAAGAAAGAGCCGATTTTGCTTATGAAGCTTGTGTGGTTATGAGAAATAGATTTGGTTCAGATAATGTAATGAAACAATTTGGATGGAATGTTGAAGAAGCTCAAGAGGTTTTAAATAAATCTGAAAATGCAAAGCTATTCAACAACCTCTTGTTTGCAAAAATAATGCCTAACCTAAAGAGAATTGGATTGGTTACTGAAAAAACTCAAGAAAAGTATGCAGAAATGGATATTCTTCAATTTCAAGATTTAGAGGATCATGGAAATATTGATTGGGATGAACTTTCTCAACCTCTAGATTATGCGTCAAAGACAGGTTAAGCATGAAAATAAAAGTAGTTGATAACCCGCCTGTTGATCCTAGGGAATTTGATCTACCGGAAGGCTTTAATGAAGGACATATTGAAGATGTTGTTGAGATCTTCAATACTCCCCTCATTGGACATTACAATTGGGATTATACTGACGCAGATACGCGCATCAAAAAATTATATGAACTTGGTAAAAAACTAAATTGGGATGGTTCAATTGATTTGGACTGGTCCAAGGCTATTAAAAAGGGACAAGCCCCAGTAAAGGCAGAGCTTATGGCGCGAATGGAGGGACCCTTAGCTGCCCTACCTGAAGATGAACGTCTTGAGTACCTCTGGCATGATCAAGCGTGGAGTTTAAGTCAATTTCTTCACGGAGAACAAGGCGCTCTATTGGTAGCTTCACAACTAGTCTCTTGTGCACCTACTTATCAAGCAAAACTTTATGCAGCTTCGCAAACTTTTGATGAAGCGAGGCACGTTGAAGTCTTTGCCAGATACATAAAGCAAGTTTCAGGGGTTGAATATCCAATTAATAAAAATCTGAAATCACTCATAGATAAAATACTCTCAGACCCAAGATGGGATCTTAAGTTTATTGGGATGCAAATTATTATTGAAGGTCTGGCTCTTGCTGCCTTTCAAACTACAAAAGAAACTTCTAACTGTGCCTTGCTAAGACAATTAGTTCACTACGTGATAAGAGACGAGGCACGACATGTAACATTTGGCGTTAACTACTTAGAAGATTTTTTAAAGACACTTACCGAACAAGAAGTAGAAGACAGGGCTATGTTCGCCTACGAAGCTTGCGTAGTTATGAGAGATAGAATTATCAATACGGAGTTACCTGCTAGATGGTTTAATATTAGCGAAGAGGAAGTAAGAGCAATGGTCGTGAATGACGAGAGCCAAGACATGTTCACGAATCTTTTATTCAGCAGAGTGATGCCTAACCTCAAAAGGATTGGTCTTTTAACTGATAAAGTCATGCCTTTATATGAAAAACTTAATCTAACCTCCTATATGGATTCAGAAGATGAATTTGAAATTGAGTGGGCAGAGCTTAATAAACCTCTAGAAACGTCTTCTGAAATTGATCAGCAATCAGAAAAAGAACTAGCAGCACATACCGCCCAAGGCTTATTTTAAATTAAGCGCTATATCCAATAAGAAATAGGGTTTTGTATCATTATCTTGGTTGTGGAATTCATTAGAAACTAATCCTATCTTTCCGAAGAAAGATATAAACTTACCATTTGAGCTATAGACTAATTGAGAATTAATTTGTCTGCCAGAAGGCGTTAAATCAACCTTGTAGTCATTAAATAGAATCTTTCTATCTTTTGTCCTTCCCACAGGTAAATTCAGATTCAGATTAGCCACTTCAGATCGTAATGGTTGATATATTTCCAGGCTTAATGAATCATTTTGCGAAAATATACTGTTCTTAAAAATAGAAAAATTAAAAGCAGTAAAGATTGAATCATCCATTTCATCGATAAAACCAAGTCCATTAAATGATGATGAGCCCTTGCCAAGATGGATAGAGCTTCTGATAGACACCTGCCTTAACATATTAAGAGACTCGAATCCCAAAAAGGATGTGGAGGAGTCATTAGGCGAACCAAAACCTCCTTCAGAAGATATGCCTAATAAGCTGGAACTGTCTTTCATCACACCCATCTGATAGGAAAGCATTGAAGACTGATTGCTATCTTTAAATTCTAAAAAGACACCTTTACTATCTCCAAGAGAATTGATAAATCTCTGATTGTCTTGATGAGATCCTTCAAAGAAGGAAAATAAAAGAGATTTACTAAGAGGTAAAGAGATATCCAAGCCTACAAACGATCCTTCAGAAGAGAAATCAAGAAAAGGTATTCCTTTGTAGTGATTATTTTTAGTTGAGTTCAGATAGGTATTTGGGCTGGTTCCATTTCCAAAAAATAACTTACTTCTTTCAGAGATAGCTTGAGAAAAAGAGAAATACGCTAAGTTAGTATCTGTACTTGCCCATAAGGAGGGGGCATCAATATAAGAAAATTTATCTACTAATCCTACCTTAAGGTCACTTCCAGGTGTCGGTGAGAATGTTCGTTGATAAACTCTTTTATTTGGATTCAATTGAAAAGAAGTTAGCCAATTTATATTGGGGATGTTATTAAGGATACGCTTATCAATACTTCTCTTAAAAGGTGCGCCTAGGTCATCAAAAACAACATAACTTAGTCCACCCAATCTATTTGCAATTGAGTTACCAAAAGCAGGTCCAATAATTCCAATATAGGAACCTTCTTCTTGAATCGTAAGATTTGAAAGTGAAGCACCAGAGGTAGCAATCATGGCTGTGCCCAGTGGTTGGGTTGCGGCATTTAAGTCCATCAAACCTTGTCCATAAATATCAGATTCTGCGTATATGCCTGATTTATTTGCTGTTGCAAATAGTCTTTGAAGAATCTCAGTATTACCTAATTGCCCTTCAAAGTAGTCAGCCAGAAGAGCTATGCCACCAGATACGTGAGGGGCAGCCATTGAAGTGCCACTCGCTCTACCATAAGAATCATAGTTAGGAGAGTCTTCAGCATAAATACTTAAAACAGATCTACCTGGGGCTGCCAAACAATAATCTTTGGCTACACCACATCTATTAGAGAAACTACTTATAGAACCATCTTCGTCTATCGAGACAACCGCGGCTGTATTTCCTCTAAGCTCTGGTAATAAATAAGCAAGCCCACCGAAGACTTCAGGACTAGAATAGTCTACTCCTTGATCGGCATATCCACCTCCATTTCCGGCAGCCCAAACAAAAATTGTTTTATCTTGGTTTGATTTTTGAGGTTGAGCTAAAACACCTATAGTCTTTGGAAAGGCTTCTCTTATATTTTCTTCTGTATAGTCATTAATATTACCTTGATAGCCAAAACTTCCGTTAACGACAGTTACATTGTTAGTGACAAACTCCGCTTCTAATTGAGACCAGCTATTATCTATTCCAGTAAAATCTACTGTCGAGTCTATAGTAGCTGGCTCATAAGTATCTCCAGCAGTTCCTAACTCTATAGATATAAAAAACAGCTGCGCATCAAATGCCACTCCGTGTATGCCAGATCCATCTCTCTCGCCCAACGCTATGCCTGAAACATGAGAGCCATGCCTTTTTTCATCTGTAGTAGGAGATCTATCTTGGTATGTCAGATAGCTGCCTGAAACAATTTTGTTAAAACCATTTAATTCTTGGTGAGAATTATCAACTCCTGAATCCATAATTCCTATAATCGCCCCTCTTCCTGTTGCGCCACGGGCATAGGCCGAAGAAGCCTTAATTAAATCTAAGCCATATTGCTGTTGATATTCTTGTGTCTCCTCATACTCCAACTTATCTGTTTCAAAATTACCAGTTAAAGTGATCGCACCAGAGCTAGGTAAATTTGGATTATAGGAATTAGTTGTTGTGGATGTTGTGGATGTTGTGGATGTGGTTGATGAAGTTGTTGAAGAGCTGCTAGAAGCAGCACCTGAGCTTTGTGTAGTTCCGCCAGTAGTATTTCCATCGGGAAGTGTGGGTGTGCTAGAACTTCCTCCACCGCCTCCTCCACAAGAAACTAAAAGCACTGAGAAGAATACTAAGAAATATAATTTCATTTTAAATAGAATTTTACCCCTCCTATAGTTATTGTGCCGTTTAATAAAAACCCTAAACTTTCAGCTCTTTCAATAATTTCGTCACTATTTTCAGCTTTAAGACTAAAAGCTGAAATACCGGGCCCCCTTCCGTCAGTAGCTTCAGTAAATTTTATCCAAGTATTATCTAAAAGGATTCTGTTATCTTGATCGCTTTTAACATTCCCTAAAATCCTAAGCCAGGTCTCATGCATTAGTTCAGGATTATCTGATTGAATTTCAACACCATCAATACCTTTGAGAGATCCTGAAATATTCTTTTCCCAATTCGGTCCTGCCCATTTCCAGCTTTCTTTAGGATTCATCCAATCTAGAGAGAGGATGGCTCCGCCCATTTGCTTTGGATGGAGATGCATGGCTTTAGCTTCTGGTAAATCAGTTTCCCAGACCGTCTTAATATTATGTTCGATTACTAGTTTTTGTGAATCTTCAAATTTATCCACTTGTATGATTATCATATACCCGCCATCGCCACCTCTTTTAGTTAGATACCTGCCTGCAGTAGTATCTTCTTCTATTGGACTGACAACTTCTAGAAAATCAGTTCCTAAAGGAATTACGGCATTCTCAAGACCAAAATGAGATACTCCGGGATCATTGAAGGCCACCTCAAAATCAAAAAGAGCACAAAGGTCATTAACTATTGGATCTCTAAGCCCAGAAACCATTACTATTTGTCTTATATCCATCTACATTCCTACTTAATAACCATTTATAATTAAATATTTACTTATATTAACTCAAATTTATTTTAATGCTCCATGAATATCTCTGCAGATTTCGGTATAACAGTCACGGACACACTTAGAAAAAAAGGTGATGAACTTATTCATAAAATGGATTTGAGTTCAAAAGATTTAGATCAAGAAAGGGTAAGAGAACTATTTCCAGATATTGATTTTGTTTCCAATGAAGGATTTTTAGCTGTGACTGGAGGAAAGCATCTAGGGCTTGGAGACTATATAGATTCAACTCCAATTATCCATGTAAATGAAATAGATGCTGTTGGACATGGTTCTATGAAACTTTGTGACCTTAGCGAGGAAGAGTCTACAATTATTGTCAGTGCTGGTTCAGGTACTGCATGCATACATGCGCACAAAGGGATCTTTACTCATTGCTCAGGTACAGGTGTTGGAGGAGGTACTGTTCTAGGTTTAAGCAAACTCTTATTAGGTACAACAGATCCTGAAGAGATAGCAGCTCTAGCCGAAAAGGGAAATGAAAGTTTTGTAGATCTTATATTAGAAGATGTTGTTTCAGGCCCTATAGGTCAACTTCCATCTGATACTACTGCTGTAAATTTCGGTAAGGTATCAAAAGATGATATTGATTATTCCAGAGAGGATATAGCAGCTGGTATTGTAAATTTAGTCGGTCAAACAGCAGCTCGAATTGCAACATCAGTTGCTATGATGTTTCAAGCTTCAGAAATTGTTGTGGTGGGCAGGGCACCATCTTTTGTGGGTCTTAAAAATTCCCTGGAACAAGCAGCATCAATTACTGGTTTTACTCCCCATTTTCCTAAAAATGGTGAATATGCTTCTGCCCTGGGAGCAATGCTTGTTGCAGAAAAAAACCCTCCTAATTAAAAATTAGAAGGGTTCCTTCAAAAAAAGTCTGACGATGTCCTACTCTCACATGGTCGCAACCACACTACCATCGGCGCTAAAAGGTTTCACTTCTGAGTTCGAAAAGGTATCAGGTGGTTCACTTTTGCTATTGTCATCAGACATAAACTTATAAATTCAATCTATTAACTGTTAAGTAACTTGGTTATATCAAGAAATTACTTGATGTAATACGGTCAAGCCGATCGAGCAATTAGTACAGGTTAGCTCAATGCCTTACAGCACTTACACACCCTGCCTATCAACGTCCTAGTCTTGAACGGCTCTCTAAGGACCCGAAGGTCCAGGGAAAACTAGTCTTGAAGGAGGCTTCCCGCTTATATGCTTTCAGCGGTTATCCTTTCCGAACATAGCTACCGGGCAATGCCATTGGCATGACAACCCGAACACCAGCGGTTCGTTCACTCCGGTCCTCTCGTACTAGGAGCAACTCTTCTCAATTTTCCAACGCGCACGGCAGATAGGGACCGAACTGTCTCACGACGTTCTAA
>CALJGK010000025.1 GCA_938075195.1 uncultured SAR86 cluster bacterium | reverse complement strand
GCAACGTTAATTTCTTTCATCTTTATCTCCTTATTGAATTGTTTTAAATATATTTCTTTTTCCATCTGTTGAAACATAGCCAGAAGCTTTCAACATATCGTTATTGCTCATGTATTCGAGAACACTTGAATCTTTTTCTGTATTTGCCAAGAATCTAGTTCCGTCTTCAAGTCTTCCAATTATGATACCTTTACTTGGGCCTTCCCGAGAATGAACAACTGTGTAAGTTTCAACAGACGCTTTACCTTCAGGTGTTTCTGTAAAATTTGGTTTATCTGCAGAGTCTATTTTTGATTGAACCTTAGATGTATCTGTGGCTTGATTCCACTCACCTTCAAAAGGTTTTGAAGAAAATATTCCTGCACCATGTTTTGTGATATACCAACCATTAGCAGTTGCCAAACCAAATGTTCCTCTATTAGATCTAAGCTTATCCATCATAGTGGCAATTGAGTTCATTACATAAGCATTTCCTGGACCTCCAAAGTAGGGCAGACCACCAGTGACTGTGAGCCCTCTCACGTCATCTTTTTGAAGAGAAAGCTCTCTCATTGCTATTTGTACAGCTGAAGGAAAGCAAGAATATAAATCTATATAGTTGATTTGATCTAAGCTAATACCAGCTAAATTAAAGACATTATCTGTGCATGCTTTTATAGCGGGAGAAGAATGATAGTCTCTTCTATCAGACAAATACCAAATATCATTTACGCAAGCTCCTGCATGCATGAATATCCAATTAGATTCAGGAATGCCCAGTTCACGTGCTTTCTTAGCTGACATCATAATCATTGCAGATGACTGATTCACTCTCATGATTGAATTCATATACTTTGTATAAGGAAGTCCGATCATTCTGTTTTCAGGCTTTACACTCGCAATTTCATTAGCAGAGCGATGAGTGGGAAACCATGAATATTCATTTTCAGATGCAACTTTAGAAAAACTCTCAAAGAGCTCTCCAGTATCTTGCATATGCTCTTCTACTGTTTGATTATTAACACCCCTTAGGGCATTTGCAAAAAGAGGATAGACCGAAGATGGATCGAATAAGCCATGTAATTTTTCATGATCATTAGTACCATCAGTACTTTTTCCAATTAATTCAGGTTCTCCTCCTGGATCATCTTCCCATATAACTTCCAATCCTTCTTTTAAACGACTGACAAATGTATCCAGAGATTCTCCTCCGGCTAGCAGGGCGCATTCAATTTGATCATCTTTTATTCGATTTGCTAACTCATTTATGGCAATTTGAGGAGAGTTACCACCTGTAGTGGTATAAATTTCATTTACTGAAGAAACGTTTAAAGAATTTGATAAACTTCGAGGCATATTCGGATAACCCCAAAGGCTGGATGTTGCAGAATCTCTGTGCGGAGTATCTGCTACAAATCTAATTACGGCGACAGTATCAATATGATCATTAAGATTTAAAGATGAATTACAGTTTTGAATAGCCTGTTTTGAGACCTCTGTAAGAATCTCTAAATAATTATAGCCTTCGACACCACGCTTATCAGTCAGTTGAGCATTACCAACAAGAACGGGAGTATTGTCATTTACTTTTGAGTAATTAATTTCTGCCATAAATTAGAATATTAGGAAGCGCAGTCTAACTACTGAATCTGTGGTGGGCAATAGGTATCACTCAAATTATAGAGTAATATATTAGAAATCTATGACTTACAGTTTTGATCAAATAATAGAAAGAAAAAAAACTAATAGCACGAAGTGGTTGAAGTTTTCCGATCCTGAGGTTATTCCCATGTGGATTGCCGATATGGACTTTACTTGCCCAGATGAAATTACTGAGGCTATGCATGAAAGAATTAATCAAGGCGTGTTTGGCTATACAGATTCTTATCTAAATTTAACTGAAGTTTTTATTCAAAGAGTAAAAGAAAATTCAGGTTGGGAAATTAAAAAAGATTGGATTGTTTGGATTCCGGGAGGCGTAGTTGGTTTAAACGTAGCATGCAAAACCACCTTAGCTCCTGGAGAAATAGTAATGGTTCCCTCACCTATTTACGCACCTTTTACTGAGGCACCTGAAAATATGGAAAGAGGGTTTGTTAAAACAAACCTTATAGATGTAAAAGGAAGACTTGAAATTGATTTTGATTCTGTTCGAAGTTTGATAACAGAAGACACAAAAATGTTTTCTTTCTGTAATCCTCATAATCCTGGAGGAACTGTTTTTAGACCCGACGAGATAGAGGAACTATCAAACATCTGCAAAGAAAAAGGCATTATTGTGTGCAGTGATGAAATACATTCTGACTTAGTTTTAGAAGAAGGCCTAAAGCACATTTCTTTTGCTAACTTCAATGAATACAATCAAGAGAATTCAATTACTATCATGGGTCCTTGTAAAACTTACAATCTTGCTGGATTCCCTATAGCAGCAGCAATAATTCCTAATAAAGAGCTGAGAGATGATTTTAAAAGAAGCTCAAAGGGAATTGTTTCACATATTGATAATATTGCTTTTGTTGCAGCAGAGGCAGCTTATTCTAAAGCAGAGAATTGGCACTCTAATTTATTAGATTACTTAAGAGTAAACAAAACATTATTATTGCAAGCTATCAATGAAATTGAAGGACTGTCTCTTCAAGGTCCTGAGGCAGGTTTTTTAGGATGGATTGATTGCAGGGAGAGCGAACTAGAAAATCCTTCTAAATTTTTTATAGAGGAAGCAAAAGTCGGTGTCTACGACGGCGCTTGGTTTGGAGATAAGAATTATGTTCGCATAAACTTTGGTTGTCCAAGGTCTGTGCTTGACGAAGCTATAACAAGAATAAAAAAAGCCTTTTCACAAAGAATCTAGGTTGCGGTAATATGTGCGCCTTAATTTATAAATAGGAGATAGTATGTCTATTACTTTTAATGATCGTGTTGCAATAGTAACTGGTGCTGGTGGAGGCTTAGGGAGATGTCACGCACTAGATTTAGCAAAAAGAGGAGCTAAGGTTGTTGTAAATGATTTAGGTGGAAATGTTGATGGGTCTAACGATGGATCTTCATCAGCAGCAGAAATGGTTGTTGAAGAGATTAAAGCAGCTGGCGGCGAAGCAATGGCAAATGGAGCTAGTGTTACTGATCCTGATCAAGTAAATGCAATGGTTGCTGAAGTCATGGATAAATATGGTCGCATAGATATCCTTGTTAATAATGCGGGTATTCTCAGAGATAAGAGTTTCTCTAAAGTAGAAGATGAAGATTTCAGGATGGTTTTAGAGGTTCATTTAATGGGCAGTGTAAATTGCACAAAAGCTGTGTGGGAAATAATGAAAGAGCAAAATTATGGAAGAATAATTATGACTTCTTCTTCTAGCGGCTTGGCTGGAAATTTTGGTCAAACCAATTATGGTGCTGCCAAGATGGGTGTTGTCGGATTGATGAATACCCTCAAGCTCGAAGGTGCAAAATATAATGTCAAATGCAACACATTGGCTCCTTTAGCAGGAACTAGAATGACTGAGAGTCTAATGCCAGAAGAAGTTATTGAACAAATAAAACCTGAATTTGTGACTCCTGCTGTAACTTATATGGTTTCAGAAGATGCACCTACAGGAGTAATAATTGCTGCTGGAGCCGGAGTTTTCACAAGAGTTATGATTCATGAGACAAGAGGTGTGTATTTAGGTACTGGCGATGACATGACTGCTGAAAATATAGAATCTAATTGGGATCAGATCTCAGATATGAATAATGCAACTTTATGGTATCAAGGCGGAGATCAATCAATGAATGTTTTTAGCTTAATACAAGAAAGCAATAAATAGAACATAGTTCATACTCAGCGTTTTATAGACCGTCTCAATTAAAATCTCATGAATTTAAAAGACTGCCATAGTTTTGGAGATTTCAGAGAATTGGCTAGACGGAAACTACCTAGCCCTATATTTAACTATATTGATGGCGCTGCTGATGATGAAACTACTTATGAAAGAAATACTAAAAGTTTCGAAGATTGTGATTTAGTTCCGAATGTCCTGAGAGGAGTTGAAGATATAGATATGTCTGTTGAAATTTTAGGTCAGAAACTTGAAATGCCCATTTATTGTTCTCCAACTGCTCTTCAAAGGGTTTTTCATCATCAAGGGGAGTATGCTGTTGCTGCTGCAGCAGATAAGTATGGCACTTTATTTGGAGTATCTTCACTTGGAACAGTAAGCCTATCGGAAGTAAGACAAAAATATAATGGGCCACAGTGTTATCAATTCTATTTTCATAAAGATAGATCACTTAACCAAGTCATGCTAGAGAATGCCAAACAAGCGAATGTTGATGTCATGATGCTAACCGTTGATACCATCACGGGAGGCAATAGAGAAAGAGACCTAAAGACAGGTTTCTCTATCCCTTTTAAATTAAGCCTAAATGGAATCTATGAATTCGCAGCCAAACCAATGTGGGCAATCAATTACCTCACTCACAAGAAGTTTTCTCTTCCTCAGTTAGATGATCATGTTGATATGTCAGATGGACCTATTTCTATTGGAAGATACTTTACTGAAATGTTAGATCCCTGCTTAAACTGGGATGATGTAGCTAAAATGGTCGAATATTGGGATGGTCAGTTTTGTCTTAAGGGGGTAATGAGTGTTGAAGATGCAAAAAAAGCTGTAGAAATTGGTTGCACAGGCATTGTGATATCTAATCATGGTGGAAGGCAACTAGATGGCAGCAGATCACCATTTGATCAACTTTCTGAAATTGTTGATGCTGTTGGAGACGATATTGATGTAATTATGGATAGTGGCATTCAGAGAGGAACCCATGTCCTCAAGGCTCTCTCGCTTGGAGCAAAGGCAGTCGGAGGAGGTAGATTCTATCTATTCGCTTTAGCTGCAGCAGGTCAAGAAGGTGTTGAAAGAGCTCTAGAACTCATGAGACTCGAAATTGAAAGAGATATGAGGCTGATGGGTGTAAGTTCGGTATCTGAACTTAACAAAGGCAATATTAGATTCAGATAAGCTTCTGAATAAGATTTTCAACTTTTTCTTCAATTTGCTCTATAACTTCTCTAAATTCAGCTTTAGTTAAATTTTTAGGATCGGGTATATCCCATTCGATTCTTGTTTCTGCTTTCAGATAAGGACATGAATCTCCACAACCCATTGAAATAAGATAATCGACACGGGTCAATTTTAACTCATCTATTGATTTAGAAAATTGATTTGCCATATCAGAACCTATTTCAGACATTAGCTCTATGGCTCGAGGATTTATTTCACCTGATGGTTTTGAACCTGCGCTCATAGCTTTTATTCCATCTAGCACATATTTTTTTGCAAATGTTTCGGCTATCTGACTCCTGCAGGAGTTCTCAACACACAGAAAAAGAATAGTTTTCATATACAGACCATAAATCTACTATAATCAGGGTATAAATGGTGTAAATAAAGGGGAAAATGCAAAATTTATTATTAATTACTTTACTGGTTATCTCTAGTCTTTCATTGTCGTCAAAACAGGTTGTTCTAGGTCCTAGTTCGGATTCTCAAGAAGAAATACAAGAAGCGCTTATAGATCTTGAGCCTGGTGATGTGCTGACCCTTAAATCAGGAGAATATTTTTTTGAAGATGGTATATCTCTTGATGTTGATGATGTTATTTTTGAAGGATCTGGAATAAATGAGACTATCTTAAATTTTGGTAGCCAAGTTTCTGGCGCTCAAGGCCTGCTGGTTACTTCTAATGGAGTAACTATAAGAGATTTTGCAGTACTGGATGCTAAAGGTGATGCCATTAAAGTCATAGGTGCCGACGGCATCAACATGGTAAGACTCAGAACTGAATGGCAAGGAGGCCCTAAAGAAACAAACGGAGCTTATGGATTCTATCCCGTTGAATCTAAAAATGTTTTGATTGATGGGTGTGTAGCTATTGGTGCATCGGATGCAGGAATATATGTTGGTCAGTCTCAGCATATAATCGTTAAGAATAGCATTGCTCAGTACAATGTGGCCGGCATCGAAATTGAAAACTCTTTCTATGCTGATGTGTTTGATAATATAGCCTCTCATAATACTGGAGGTATTTTGATATTCGATTTACCTGACTTACCTCAACAGGGAGGTCATCATGTTAGGGTTTTTAGAAATAAAGCAATCAATAACGATACGGATAACTTTGCTCCTGAAGGAAATATTGTTGGGGAGGTTCCAAGAGGAACTGGAATAATTATTCAAGCAAACTCTGAAGTAGAAGTTTTTGACAACGACATTTATGGAAACGGAACAGTAAACCTTTCAATAGTTACCTACGGCTATGAGACAGAGGATGAAAACTATAATCCTCATCCAAAGTCTATCCAAATTCATGGGAATAGATTTGGAGAAGGGGGATTTGACCCTGATGTAGAAACTGGTGAACTAGCTTCGATTCTATTTGCTCTTTCTGAGGGAGATATGCCTGATATATTTTGGGATGGAATATTACCCACAAGTCAATTGATCTTAGGACAACCTGATAACGAGAAACTTGTTATGTCTAATAATGGTGATGCGACTTTCTTAACCCTGAATCCAATTAAATACATGCTTCCTTTTTTTGATCCTGTAGAAAGAGATATTGCTGAATATGATGGAGAGATTAGACCCTTACCACCTGTAGTTCTGAATTAAAGAGAATGAAAAAAACATTATTGGTGTGTCTGATATTATCTTTCATAGATTTTATCTACGCTGTAAATGATGACTTAATATTAGAAGATAAATTTCCAAAAAAACTCTCAAGCTTTTCTTTCTTTCAGGACAATGGTGCTCAATCACCTACAGAAGGAGTTCTTCCTTATGAATTAATTTCAGCACTATTTTCTGATTATTCCTATAAACAAAGATGGGTTTATATTCCAAAAGGTGAGCAAGCTTCTTTCAGGCAAGACGAAGTCTTTGATTTTCCTGTAGGGTCTGCCTTGATTAAAACTTTTTACTATCCAATGGACGAAAGAGACTTAAATCTTGGACAAAGGTTAATGGAAACGAGATTATTATTGAGGAAGGAAAATGGTTGGGAGGCAGTATCTTATGCATGGAATGAAACTCAAGATGAAGCTTTTATAAAAAAAGCGGGCAAAACTATTCTGAATGAATGGATTGATTTTAATGGCGATACTCGCTCAGTGCGATACAGGGTTCCTAATAAGAATCAATGTAAAGAATGTCATGCTAATAATGATGCAATGAGCCCTATAGGTCCAAAGGCCAGAAATTTAAATAAAGTATTTCAATACTCAGATGAATCTATCAATCAACTGACTAAATGGATGAAACTAGATTTTATTTCTACTGTGAGTGAAGAGCTAAATACCCCTGTGGATTGGAATGAAACAAATCATTTATTGGATGAAAGGGCTAGGTCTTATTTAGATATTAATTGTGGTCATTGTCATAGTTCAAGTGGAGCAGCTAATTCAACCGGTCTATATTTAAACCTTACTGAAACAAGAGAAAAACACATAGGAATCTATAAAAAACCTGTGGCAACAGGAAGAGCGAGTGGAAATTTAAAATATTCAATAGTTCCTGGAAAACCTGAAGAGTCAATACTACTTCAAAGAATGATCTCAACAGATCCTGGTATCATGATGCCTGAATCTGGAAGGTCCTTAAGTCATACAGAGGCTATTGAATTGATAGAAAAGTGGATTCTATCGCTGTAACATAACTCAAACAAATATCATGAATGAAAAAAAGGATCTTTTAAATAATCTTAAGATAGATAGGAATGCTCAAGCAGAACCTGTCAAGTTACCTTATAAGAATATTGCAATAGCCTTTGCTATTGCTGCAGTAATAGGTTTTGGAATCTCATTCTTTTTTTCAGAAGAGGAAATAATTGAAGTATCAACCTTCTCTGTTCAATCATTAGATGATTCAGACTCTTCTTCAGTAAGCCTCTTAGATGCTTCTGGATATGTTGTGGCAAGAAGAAAAGCAACAGTCTCTTCAAAGATTACTGGAAAGGTTTTAGAGGTCTTCATAGAAGAGGGTGACTATGTTGCTAAAGGGCAAGTCTTGGCTCAGCTTGATGATAGTACTTCTCAAGCAGAACTCAATTATGCTTCAGCTCAGTTTGACGAAGCTAAACGAATTTATAGCAGAACAAGAGAGCTGATAGAAGGTAATTTGGCCAGTCAAGCATCTCTGGATGCAGCAGGTGCTCAAATGGATGGTCTCGAAGCATTGTTAGCAGTTCGGATGCAAGTAGTCGATGATATGAAAATTAGAGCTCCTTTTAGCGGTGTAGTTGTTTATAAGGCAGCTCAACCAGGAGAAATGATATCCCCTGTATCAGCGGGTGGAGGTTCTATAAGAACTGGTATTGGAACAATAGTTGATATGGACTCTTTAGAGATTGAAGTCGATGTGAACGAAGCTTTTATTAATAGAGTGCAAGCAGGCCAACCTGTTGTGGCCAATTTAAATGCATATCCCAAATGGGATATAGCTTCTGAGGTTATCGCCATCATCCCCACAGCAGACAGGAATAAAGCTACCGTTAGAGTGAGAATAAGGTTACTGGAGAAAGACGAAAGGGTGCTTCCTGATATGGGTGCAAGAGTTTCATTTTTAAAGAAAGTTGAAGAGAATGAAGGTCCAAAAAAAGAGGGTGTTATGGTACCAAATGCATCGATACAAACCTCTAGTGGTCAAGATTATATAATGTTAATAATAAATAATAAGATAAACATACAAGCTATTGAAATAGCTGAAGAAACTTCTAATTATTCTAGAGTTATAAAAGGTTTAGAATCGGGAGATAAAGTGCTTGCTAAGTTCGATGAAGCATTAAATGAAGGCCAACAAGTAAAGATTAAGTAAAGGAGAAATTATGTCTGAAACACTAATAAAAGTAGAAAATGTAAATAAAACATATCAAAGAGGAGGGGAGACTTTAACCGTTCTTGATGGATTAAACTTAGATGTCCCCAACCAAGATTTCCTAGCGCTTATGGGCCCTTCGGGATCCGGAAAATCAACTTTACTAAATCTCATGGGCGGGCTTGATACACCTACTTCTGGTGGCATAGGAATCAATGGAGTCCAGTTAGATCAAATGAATGCTAAGCAATTGAGTAGTTGGCGATCAAGCAATGTGGGCTTCATCTTTCAATTCTACAATCTGCTTCCAGTGCTCACAGCAGATAAGAATGTTGAATTACCATTATTGCTCACTAACCTTTCTAAATCTCAAAGAAAGGATCATGTACTGACGGCTATGAAAGCAGTTGGAATAGATGATCGTTCAGATCATAAACCCAATGAACTTTCAGGTGGGCAGCAGCAAAGAGTGGCTATAGCGAGAGCGCTAGTGTCGGATCCGGATATATTGGTGTGCGATGAGCCAACCGGTGATCTGGATAGAAATACTGCTACTGAGATTTTAGAGTTACTTAAGATTTTAAACGAAGATCACGGCAAGACTATTATCATGGTAACGCATGATCCTGTGGCTGCTGAATCAGCCAAGAGAGTCCTTCATCTGGACAAAGGTAAATTGACTAATTAAGTATGTATTGGACCTTAATCAAAGCGGGAGTGCTAAGAAAAAAAGTCAGAAGTGTGCTAACGGTTCTGTCTGTTTCTATTGCATTCTTACTTTTTGGGCTCTTACAAGCCGCATCGCCAATTTTTACAGGCCAAATGGATGGGTTGAGAGCTGACTTAGTTATGACCATGAGTCGTTATAGCATGGTAGGTAAAATACCTTATTCGCATGTTGAGTTTATTAAAGAAATTGAAGAGGTTGAATCGGTTCTTTACATGGACTACATCACCTCCGTATCGCAGGATTCAATGCTCGATGGTATTACTGTCGCTATGGGGGGAGATATCCAAATTTATGAGCGTTTTAAGATTTCTAATGAAGATCTCAAGGCTTTTAAAAATTTAAAAATAGGAGCTTTGGTTGGTGAGGCATTTGCAATAGAAAAAGATATATCGATAGGTGATAGGGTGTTTGTGAAATCTTTGTCGATGAATGCTGATGGTACCTATGACTGGGAGTTTGAAGTAGTTGGCTTATATAACTCGAGCCCCAAAGCCGATGAAATGGGAATAGTTGTCAATTATGATTATTTTGAAGATTCACGGATAAGTGACAAAGGAACAGTAGCTGTAATAGTCTCAAAAGTCTCTAACCCCGAATTTGCAGACGTTATTTCTCAAAAGATAGATGACGAGTTTACTAATTCCTCTTGGGCAACACGCTCTGGTCCAGAATCTCAATTAGCCGCAAGTATGATGGCAGAATTTGGAGATATAGAATTAATTATTAATGCTATTTTATCTGCTGTTTTTTTTACGATTTTATTGGTAACTGGTAATACTATCAGTCAATCTGTTAGAGAGAGAACTACTGACTTAGCAGTATTAAAAACATTAGGTTACCAAGATAATCAAATTTTTATTATGGTTTTATTGGAAGCATTATTCTTAATATTATTAGGGGTTTTTACGGGCCTAGGTATGTCTTTACTTTCTATCCCTGCAATAAATGCAGCTTCAGGCGGTTTAATGGAAGGACTGTTTTTTTTAACAACTGAAAAACTTTTGCTGGCTTGTTTCATAGGAGTTCTTGTCTCCTTTGTCTCCTCAATAATGCCTGCTTATAAAGCTTTAAACTTAAAGGTAGTCGACGCATTGCGATCAGACTAAAAATTATGAAATACTGGACAATAGTTTATGCCGGCCTCACTAGAAAAAAGTGGAGAACTGTTTTGACAATTTCTTCCATTGCCATAGCTTTTCTGCTGTTTGGATTACTCAGATCAGTTGCAGTTGCCTTTACAGAAGAAGTAGATTTAGCTGGTGATGATAGATTGGTTGTTATGTCTAAATTATCTTTTATTGAACCACTGCCATTTAGTTATTGGCAAAGATTAAAGTCAATTGAGGGTGTTAAACAGGTTGCTCATAGAGAATGGTTTGGTGGGACGTATCAAGATAGAAGTAACTTCTTTCCAAAATGGCCAGTACCTCCAAAAGAATACTTTGAAGTTTATTCAGATCTCATAATCAGCGAGAAAGAAAAAAATGACTTTATAAATACCAGAACGGGAATGGTCGTTGGCCAAAGATTGGCAGAAAGGTTCAATTGGAAGATTGGCGATAAGATTCCAATTATGGGCGATATATATCCCAAAAAAGATGGTGAGATGCTTTGGACTTTTGATTTAGTAGGTATCTTTAGTAATCCTGATAATCTGAATGACGAAGATCAGGCTTTTTTAAATTATTATTATTTTGATGAAGCAAGATCTTTTGGTGAAGGCACCATAGGAAATTTTGTCGTACAGGTTGACGATAAGTCTGATAATGAAAGAATAGCAAAAGAAATAGACACTATGTTCGCCAATTCATCTGATGAGACTAAAACAGGCACTGAAGCCTCTTTTAGTAAGATGTTTGCAAGTCAAATAGGTGACGTTGGTTTTATTATGAATTCAATTCTATCTGCAGTCTTTTTTACTATTCTATTAGTGACTGGTAATACTATGAGTCAAGCGATCAGAGAGAGAACTTCTGAATTAGCAGTTTTTAAGACCATTGGATATTTGGACTCTACAATTTTACTTTTAGTATTGGCTGAGTCGGCAATTCTTTGTCTTCTGGGTGCAATAATAGGAATTGGTTTGGCTTTATTCCTTTTCTTTGGAGGTGGTTTACAAGATAGCCTATATGGTTTTTTTGGAGATATAGCTTTTAAGCCTGCCATTATTGGAAGTGCAATGTTACTGGCCATTTTGACAGCTATCGTATCTGGTCTGCCCCCGGCTATATTTGCCATGAGATTAAAAGTTGTTGACGCATTAAGGAGAAATTAAATGAGTTGGTTAAATCAGATAATAGCAGTTACTAATATGAACCTGAGGACTGTACTGGATCGTTCAGGTTCTTCTCTAGTTGTAGTTATTGGTATAGCCGGATCGGTTGCGGTAATGGTGTCGCTTTTGGCAATGGCTCAAGGACTTAATTCTACAATCGCTAGTACTGGAGAAGATGACAGGGCTCTAATACTGAGAGAAGGCTCTGATTCTGAATTAAGTAGTGGGATATCAATGCAAGATATAAATATTATTGAGAATTCGCCTGGAATTTTGGAGTTTGATGATGAACCTATGGTTGCAGCAGAGATATTCACAATAATAGATCTTAAGAAAAAAGGAACGGAAGAAACCTCTAACCTCCCATTAAGAGGGGTTGAGGAAATGAGTTTCAAAATACGACCCGAATTTGAAATAATTGAAGGTGTGAATTTTCAACCGGGTACTGGTCAAGTTATTGTTGGTAAAGGAGCCGCTGATCAATACCAAGGACTAGAAGTTGGAAATGAAATAGACATTAGAAATTCAAAATGGAAAGTGGTTGGAATCTTTTCAACACAAGGAGATGTTCACGAATCAGAAGTGTGGGCTGACTTAACCTATACTCAAGGGGCCTTTAGAAGAGGGGCAAGCGCTTCAGTGGCAATTGTTAGGCTTGAGAATAGCGAGTCACTTGATCAGTTAGGGATTTTTGTAGAGAATGATCCTAGATTAAAATTGAAAGTTGAAAGAGAGTCTGATTTCTTCAATAGTCAGTCATCAGGAGCTTCTTCTGTGATCAATGCATTCGGTTATACCGTTGCCGTTATCATGGCTATAGGCGCTTTGTTTGCAGCTTTAAATACTATGTATAGCGCTGTATCAACTCGACTTGTTGAAATAGGTACTCTTAGGGCTATAGGGTTTCAGGGCAGCTCAGTTCTTTTTGCCTTGATGTTAGAGTCTATGATCCTTGCTCTTTTTGGAGGATTACTTGGCTCAGGGATAGCTTATTTGATCTTTAATGGTTACACAGTTTCAACATTGGCTGGCGGTTCCTTTTCCCAAACTTCTTTTGCGTTTGCTGTGACTGGCGACATTATCAGACAAGGTTTAATTCTTGCCTTAGTTGTAGGAACTTTTGGGGGAATATTACCTGCCTGGAAAGCATCCAAACAAGATATCACAGAAGCCTTGAGATCGATTTAAGAAAAAGTTATTTCTGTTTTACTGAGCAATAAACCGTTGTTATCAGCATAAACAAAATTACCTGGTTCAAAAGTTAAACCTCCAAATGCAATAACAGCACCAACGGTGCCTTGATTTTTTTTTTCACTTCTAACGGGCATTGTTCCAAGAGCCTGAACTCCTATGTCCAGTGTACTGATAATATCAACATCTCTTATATAACCATTCATGATTACACCAGACCAATTATTTTTTACTCCAGCTTCTGCGATCATATCTCCTAATAAAGCCACTGTATTTATACCTCCAGCATCGACTACAAGTATTTTTCCATCTCCTTTGGAGTTTAAAAGCTTCTTAACAAAAGAGTTATCATCAGGGCATTGAAGAGTCTCAATAGGACCAAAGAATGATTTTCTTCCACCAAAGTTAGTCAAAATTGGTGACAACGCTTTTGCTTCAGGATGGTCGTCGGATAAATCGGGAGTTGTAAAAGCCATCTTAACTCAATTCCCCAATTATATTTTTTGGCCTTGATTGAATTTTTCTTTCTATACCTCTAACACTCTCCTTATCTTTAGTGCCATGTTCCATATTGCCTTCAACCGCTCCCAAGCCCCTAAAAGTACCGAACCCTAAACGATCAAGAAATTCATCACTTGAGGTTGCTCTTATTTCTTCAGGCAGAGATAGGAAATGATTCTCTTGTTGGCGAATATAAGTTCTGCAGAAGTAGGTGAAGATAGCATGTCTTTTATTCTCAGTAAGATTTTTACCTGTTCCGTGAAAGGTTCTGCCATCGAAGATTAATAATGTTCCGGCTGGGGCGGTGGCAGAAATGATTTCATGTTTAAATTCTGGATTATCAATAAATGTTCTTCTAATTCCACTTCCAGATTCTTTTGCTTCCTCTAACAAACCAAGGAATTTCTTTCTGCCTAATAGGTGGCTTTTGGGGACAAGTTGAGTGCCGCCATTTTCCTCAGAGAAGTCATCCAAGAGCCATGCCATATTTACAACCATGGGTGTATCTATTAAGTCAGGAGCAAGATACATTTGATCCGTGTGAAGAGGCATTTTTTTCCCACCTTTTCCTGCGATATTAGCTGTCAGACTAGATAGTATAAAATTTTCTCCAATGCAGCTTCTAGCCATTTCTTCAACGACTAATTTCATCATCAGGTCTCTGAATACTTGACCTTTATTAACGAGGGCAAACATCCTTTGATTGGACCCTTCATATTCCAGAACAGCTACACCATGTTTTCTTTCACCGCTAGCTTGTTCAGTTAGCCTTGTCTTTACTGAAACAACTTCATCTTTTGTGAGTGCATTGGCAACATAACAATATCCAAAATCTTTAAGATTTTTTTTTGCCTCTATTAAATCTTCGGTAGGCTGAGGAAGATGCTTATCCATCTCTAGGCAGCTGCAGTTTGTTCTCCTCTGATTAAAGTCCCAGGCAGTTCGCCAGTAGCTTCATCATTTTTGAACGTTACTACGCCACTTTTTATAGTAGCTATATAACCTCCAGCTTTTTGTATAATTCTTCTACTTCCTGTTGGTAGGTCATGAACCATTTCTGGCTTGTAAACGCATAAATTATCATGGTCAATAATGTTTATGTCTGCCATATAGCCTTCTTTAATTTGACCCCTGTCCATTAAACCAAAAGTTTCTGCAGTTTCTTTTGTTTGTTTTCTGACAAGAAATTCTAAAGGTATTTTTTCCCCTTTGACTCTATCTCTTGTGTAGTGAGCTACATTCCATGTTGGCATACTGGCATCACATATAAGACCGCAATGCGCTCCACCATCACTAAGCCCTGCAACTGAGCTTTCAAATTCCATCATCATTTTATAAGTATCCAGATTATGATCAGGGTAGGGCGAGAAAGGAGCCCAAACGAATGTTTTCCCATCATTTTTGAGTAGTTCCTCGTACAAAACTTCCATTACTGTTTTATTAGTGCTCTCAGCTATTCCTGCAATACTTGCTTCGAATGATGGCTCATAGTCTGGAATTTGATCCATTGGGAACTGCTTGTCAAATGCAGTCATTAATGTGTAGATCATATGATTTTTATCCACAGCCGGTTCCTCAGAGAGAATTTGCTCTTTGAAGGATTGATCTTTCATTGCGCTCACTTTTTCTTCTAAAGACTTATCTGAAATTTGCGCGTAACTAGGATGTGCAATAAAGGGATGAACGGTAGACTCCAAGCTGAATAACATTCCAGTTGGTCTACCTGGAAATTGGGGTCTTATTTTTACACCCTTAGAAAAATTTTCTTCACAATATTTCCATGTTTCAACAGGATTACCACCTGTCTGAGCATAGGTAAGTGTTCTATCAGACTTTTCTACAAATTCTTTAACCCAATCTAATTCGATATCTTGGTCCATCCAGTCGGAAACTATTTCTAAAGTACCTTTTCCTAGATCAGCAATAGAATTTGCTATCGTTCTCATTTCTTTAGCGCTAGCTTCTGTTCCCGGAACAAACTCACCAGATTTATCTCTATGGAGATAAGTTCTTGAAGTACTGAAACCGAGAGCTCCAGCTTCTATAGCTTCCTTAGTAATTTCTGCCATTTCTGCTATTTCACCATCTGAGGCCTCTTCTTTGCCTTGGCATCTATCCATTCCCATAACATACGATCTAATTGGTCCATGACCGATCATTGCGCCAATATCCATGGCATAATTCTTCTTTCCTATAGAATCGAGATATTCAGGAAAACTCTCCCAGTCCCAGCTAACGCCTTCATTCAATGCCACTCCAGGAATATCTTCTACTCCCTCCATTAGCTGAACCAAGAATTCTTCTGTCCCAGGTTTTACAGGTGCAAAACCTACGCCGCAGTTTCCCATTACAACCGTAGTTACTCCGTGCCAGCAAGAGGGCGTTAAATAAGAGTCCCAACAAACCTGGCCGTCATAATGAGTATGAATATCAACCCATCCAGGAGTGACTAGATTTCCTTCTGCATCAATTTCTTTATTTCCATTTTCTTCAACTTTACCGATTTTAACTATTCGATCTCCGGTTATGGCGATATCCCCCATGAAAGAAGCTTGACCGCTTCCATCGACAATCTTTCCATTTCTTATAACTAAGTCGTACATATCGTTTGCCCCAATAAATTTATTTGTTCATATTAATATTTTTTTTGTACACTTCAAAACTAAATAGTAAATATAAAAATAACTTATTTACAGGAAAGTACATTGTCTAGGAGGATTTATGAAAGTTGTTAACCCAGAAAGTTTAGGATTGGACCCTACAGTTCTTGAAAATATTAGAAAGTATTTAAATGATACTTATGTTGAGGATGGGAAGTATGTAGGCACTATGACTCTCGTATCCAGAAAAGGTGAAGTTGCATATTTGGATTCAATTGGATTTATGGATAGGGAAAATGCAAAACCTATGCAAGAAGATTCAATTTTTAGAATTTATTCAATGTCAAAAGCAATAACGAGTATTGCCATCATGCAGTTATTTGAAAAGAGTAAATTTAGATTAGATGATCCGGTTTATTGGTATATACCCTCATGGAAGAATTTAAGGGTATACCAATCGGGAATATATCCAAATTTTCTTACCTCAAGACCGAAGAGGCATATGACGATAAGAGACTTACTGACGCATATGTCAGGTCTTACTTATGATTTCATGTATAAATCAAATGTTGATGCGGCTTATCGAAAAACAAAAGTTCAACAGGCTGGAAGTCTTGAAGAGTTTGCTGAGATTCTTTCAACCTTACCCCTAGAGTTTTCTCCAGGCGATAAATGGAATTATTCAGTATCTACCGATGTCCTGGGATATTTAGTTGAAGTAATGTCAGGAATGAAACTTGAAGAGTATTTTAAGGAATATATATTCGAACCATTAGAGATGACGGATACCAGCTTTTCTTGCCCTGAAGAGAAACTAGATCGCCTTGCTTCTTTGTACGAACATATTCCTAATGGAGAGCCAAGATTACTAGAAATTCCATTTCTCAATACAAAAATGGCTTCAGGTGGCGGTGGTTTATTTTCTACAATGAGTGATTATCATAATTTTTGTTCAATGTTAGTTAACCAAGGTGAGTTTAATGGCACACGTTTAATTGGTAGAAAGACATTGGAGCTCATGACTGTGAATCATCTTCCTGATAACCAAGATCTCACTGAAATGAGTGAGTCAGCTTTTAGTGAAACTCCTTACGCAGGTGTAGGTTTTGGACTTGGTTTTTCAGTGATGCTGGATCCGGCTAAATCTCAGACAACCAGTGATATCGGTGAATATGGTTGGGGAGGCGCTGCAAGTACGGTTTTTTTTATTAATCCAAAAGAAGATATGTTTGTTATTTTCTTAACTCAACTTCTTCCTTCTTCAACGTATCAAGTAAGAAGAGAATTAAGGTCACTTGTATACTCGGCCTTGAAACCAAAATAAGTTTTAAAAAAATTTGACAAGTACGAAATTTATCTAACTAAGAAATTGAAATCCTTATGAACAGAGGGTATATTGAGAACGATTCTTGTTTAAAACGTCTTACTAAAGTGAATCGCTTTACTCAGGAATCTAAGATCTTAAATTATTTAACGGGAGAGTAAATATGAAATCGATTATGATTATTTCAAGTTTTCTAGCAGCTCCATTGTTCGCAGCAAGTGGAGGAGACTTAGACGCAAATGATTACGTCGGAGTTTCTTTCTGGCTTGTGACTGCAGCGATGGCGGCAGCAACTGTGTTCTTTTTTGCAGAAAGAAGCAGTGTTGAAGGCAAATGGAAAACTTCACTAACTGTAGCTGGCCTTATTTGTGGTATAGCTTTCTGGCATTATCTCTACATGAGAGGTGTTTGGATTGATACCGGTGAGACCCCTACAGTATTCAGATATATAGACTGGTTGTTAACAGTGCCGCTTCAAATGGTTGAATTCTATTTGATATTAGCAGCTGTAACGGCTGTTGCTAGTGGACTATTCTGGCAATTGCTTCTTGGTTCATTGGTAATGTTAATTTTTGGTTTCATGGGAGAAGCTGGAATTATGGCAGCTATGCCTGCATTCGTAATTGGAATGCTAGCTTGGATATATATGATTTATGTACTATATATGGGAGCAGGTAAAGCGGCTGTGGCAACTACAAGTGCTTCAGTGCAAACAGCTTACAATTCAATGCTATTAATCATTGTTGTTGGTTGGGCTATTTATCCTATTGGCTATGTAGCTGGTTACTTAATGGGTGCTGTAGATTCCTCTACTTTGAATCTTATCTATAACTTAGCAGACTTCGTTAACAAGATCCTATTTGGACTTGTAATATGGAAAGCGGCTATGGATGACAGACAAACAGCTTAGTTAATCTATAAAAAGAAAGAGGGCATTAGTGCCCTCTTTTTTTTATTTGAATGTCATGAATTTTTCAAGTAACTTTAACTAAAAGGAGATCTTATGAAGAAATTTTACTTATTAACGGCTTTGTTCTTGCCTCTTTCACTTATGGCTTATCATCACGAAGTCAATGAAACTAGTCCAAAAGAACTTGTATCTCAGGCATATGAAACATTTGCTGCAGGAGACTCAACAGCTTGGGCAAAACTCCACACAGCAGATTTAAGATTCACTGTATTTGGAGACCTGCCTCAATCAGGTATTAAGATAGGAACTGATGCTGTAATTACAGGAGTCTTTGAAGTGATTCCAAAATATTGGCCAAAGTTTCAATTGTCTCCAATCAGTACAGTTGTTAGTGGTGATCAAGTTTTTGTTCACAATAAAATGACAGCCGAGAATCTTGATTCAGAAACTATGCATGTGTTTACTATCAGAGACGGAAGGATCTCTTCTTTTACAGCATTTGAAGATACAGATTCTATGCGAAAAGCTATGGTTGAATAAATCTAAGTTCCACAAAAGGTTCTCTTTATTCTTTGCTCTAAGAGAGGGGGTTCCGCATAGGAGGAATTTTTGTCAATCTCTTCAAATGGGCGTCTTATAACTTCTATCATTTCGGCCATTTTAGAGAAATCATTATTGTAAGCTGCATCTATAACAAGTTGTACCTGATGATTCCTTGGGATGTACATGGGATTCACGGATTTCATTTGATCAACTATCAGTTGCAAATTTTTCTTATCGGTAGCTAATGCTTTTTTCCAGTCATCTATCCAAGACTCAATTTCATTTTTGTTTTTAAATTGCTCTAGGAACTTGCCAGGCTGATCTAATAATACTTCAGATAAGGATCGGAAGGTGATTGTATAATCAGAACCACTCTCCATCATTATCTTTAGTAGCTGTCTCAGTAAATTTTGATTTTCTTTTACAGATCCGTCGAGGCTTATCTTTTCACACATTAAATCCAGTATTCTTTGATTAGTTTCTATAGAAAAATTATCCAAGACTTCTGTTGCAAGCTCATTAGCTTTATCTGAATCTTTATCAATGAAAGCGATTAAACAACCGGCCAAAGATGCTAGATTCCAAGAAGCTATGCTGGGTTGATTTCCAAAGGCATATCTTCCATTTTGATCGATAGAACTAAACACCTTGCCTGGATGATATTCATCTAGAAATGCACAAGGCCCATAATCAATGGTTTCACCAGATATAGTAAAGTTATCTGTATTCATGACTCTGTGCACAAAGCCAACACTCATCCATTTTGATATAAGAATTGATTGACACGAGGCTACTTTCTTCAGCAGTTCCAAGTAATGATTGTTTGTTTCTCTAATTTCTGGGAAATGTCTTTGGATAGCATAATCTGCCAATAACTTAACATCTTCCCATTGTTGTCTTGATGCAAAATATTCGAAAGTCCCTACTCTTAAATGACTTTTGGCAACTCTTGTAAGGATTCCACCTGGTTCAAATGTATCTCTTGCAACATGTTCTCCAGTAGCAATCGCGGCTAGCGCCCTAGTGGTAGGGACATTCAAGTGGTGCATTGCTTCACTCAATATGTATTCTCTTATTACGGGACCAAGAGCAGACCTTCCATCCCCTTGTCTGGAGAACTGGGTTATTCCTGAACCTTTTAATTGAAGATCATAATTAATATTTCTGCTTCTTACCTCACCCAGTAGAACTGCTCTACCATCACCTAATTCATGTACAAAGTTACCAAACTGATGACCGGCATAATTAAGCGCAATTGGAACTGATTCAATAGGTAGAATGTTGCCTGAAAAAAAATCAATTTTTTCTTGTTCTTCTAACTTAATTCCTAGTTCGTCAGCTAAAGAGTCATTAAAAGCCAGCAGAGAAGGGGATTTAACTGGAGTAGGGGCTATCAACTGATAGAATTCTTCAGGTAACCCGATATAAGAATTAGATAATTTCAATTATTTTTGGGCTGAGCCTTTTGTGTATTAGAAGTTTAACCTATAAAGCTTGTGAGCTTTATCTTTATTATAAAAATTGATTTCTATAGAATCTAGCTTTTCAAGACCTAAGCCTTTACAACTATCGAATTTTTTTTCTGAAAGCCTTTTGAATTTCTTGATTGCCATAGTCGTCAAAAGTTTAGAAGTTCCATGTTACGAGCATCTGCATCATGTACTATTTTATTTACTAAGTAAGGCATATCTTTAAAAATTACTAATAGTGTTCTATATTAGATTAACAAATTTATAAAAAAAAAGAAAAGTAAGTGAAAGTAGAGCCTTTAGAAAGATCCTTCGGTGCAAAGATATATGATTTATCTTTACCCGATTTGGAAAAAGAACAAATAAAAGAACTTTATGACTTATGGCTTGAGTATGCTCTTTTGGTTTTTCCAAATCAGAACTTAACAACTGATCAACAGATATCTTTTGCTAAAAACTTCGGCGCATTAGAGTTTGAATTATCTCCCATCAGTAATGTAAGAAATGACGGTTCTATACGAGATGCAAATGATGATGATATCGTCAAATCTCTCAGAGGTAATATGGAATGGCATCATGACAGTACTTATATGCCTATTCAGGCGAAAGGAGCTGTATTCACAGCGCATAAAGTTCCCTCTAAAGGAGGAGAGACTGGTTGGGCTGATATGAGGGCCGCTTATGAGGGTTTAAGTCAATCTATGAAAGAAAAAATTAATGATTTATCTGCATTTCATTCTTACGAATGGAGTCAAAAGGAGAGATTTGGGCATAAAGATCCTAAAGTAAGTGAGTTTAATAGTTATGGTTTTGACATAGACCCAAAGCCACTTAGACCTCTGGTTAAAACACATGCAGAAACAGGCCAAAAGTGTCTTACCATAGGAAGGCACATTTATAAGATACCAGGTATGAGCGATCAAGAAGCCCAAAACTTGGCACAAGAATTAGAAGAGTTTGCCTGCAGCAACAAAGAATGGGTCTACCATCATTCTTGGCAAGAAGGAGATGCCGTTATTTGGGATAATAGGTGTCTAATGCATCAGGCCAGTATGTGGGATTTAAGCGAAGGCAGGATAATGTATCACTCAAGAATCGAGGGAGACCCTATTTCTGAAGCTGCTTCTAATTATCTCTAACTAGATATCAAGCCCTTTGAAGAATGCAAAGGCAATATTTGGAAACATGATATAAGTCAGAAGCATTTCTAGATTTTTGCTAATATCAGGTAAGTTATTGTCCTTACATAAAGCTTTGAGTTCATTTTCCATTTTATCTAATTCGCTTTCATCTAAATTCATTTCTTCTATGCCTATAGACTCAGCTTGCGCCAGAAGAGCGGAATCAATTTCTCCAGGTAATTGTCCATATCTACCCAATATCAAATTCAGTGATTCATTTGAGAGATTTTCATATCTTCGAGAGCTCATGACATTTAAAAGCGCTTGAGCTCCTATAATTTGTGATGCAGGTGTAACCAGAGGAGGGTATCCAAAATCTTTCCTAACTTTTGGTATCTCATCCTTTACAAGATCAATCTTATCCTCTTGCTTATTTGCTTTCAGTTGAGATTCTAAGTTCGATAACATTCCTCCAGGAACCTGTTTTACGAGCATTGTAGAATCCACTCCCTTCAGTCCCCCCTCGAATTCTGAGTACTTTTCCCTTATATCCTTAAAGAAAATTGACACTTCATCTAACGCATCTAAATCAAGATCAATATGTCTATCTTGGCCTTCAAAGATAGCCAGCATAGTTTCTGTGGCGGAGTGACCATAGGTCATACTTAAAGAAGATATCGAAGTATCGATATTATCTATTCCTGCCTCTATAGCTTTCATATTTGTTGCAGTTGACATACCTGTTGTGGCATGGGTTTGCATGTGGATAGGTATTGATAATGATTCTTTAAGTTCTTTGACTAGATTGAAGGCATCAAAGGGTCGCAAAAGACCTGCCATATCTTTGATAGCCAAAGAATCTGCACCGGCATCCTCTATCTTCCTGGCTAAATCTAACCAAGTATTTAAATCATGAACAGGACTAGTTGTGTATGCAATAGTTCCTTGTGCGTGTTTACCTATTCTTTTAACTTCTTTAATAGAGAATTCAATATTATTAAAGTCATTTAGTGCATCAAAAGTTCTGAATATTTCTATCCCATTTTCTGCAGATCTTTCAAGAAATTTTGTCACTACAGCGTTTGAGTAATGTTTATATCCAACTAAATTTTGGCCTCTTATGAGCATCTGTTGCGGAGTTTTGGTAAGTAAGGATTGGAAGGTTCTTAGTCTTTCCCATGGATCTTCATTTAGATAACGTATACATGCATCATACGTTGCACCTCCCCATGTTTCTAGAGACCAATAACCAACTCGATCCAATGCTGGCAATATTGATACCAAATCCCTTAGCGGAACTCTTGTTGCTAAAAGTGATTGAATACCGTCCCTTAGAACGACTTCGGTGACACCAACCTTTTTTGACGACTCCATGTATTGCCCAGTAAAAATTTTCCCCGAGAGTATTTTATCTTTTATTGAGGCTTATCGATAGAAAAGTTATTATTAGCCCAGTCGCTAAATCCTCCGCTCATAGAAAAAACATTCGTATAACCCATTTTTTTTATACTCTCTCCGGCTAAGGCTGATCTAAAACCTCCCTGACAATATAGAACAATTAATTTACTTTTATCTTCAATAGTCCTTCCTATGTCTCTCTCTATGATGCCTTTTCCTAAATGTATAGACCCTCTTATATGCCCTTCGACCCATTCTCTATCTTCCCTTACATCTACCAAGTAAAAGTCCTTTGATTCTTCTTGCATAGTCTTAACTTCGTGTATGTCGCATTCTCCTATTTTTAGAAGAGATGACTCCACAAGTTCTAAAAAATTTAAGTCATGATTTTTCATATTTTTTCTCTATTAAGGTGCTATTAATTTTTCCAGATGATTTCTGATATAGATCGGTTTATTTGTTGTAATCGAGTCTATTCCATTTTCTAAATATTGTTCGGCTTGCTTCCTTGAATTCACTGTCCATACGTGTGTACTTTTATTTATATTATTTAAAGATTCAATTAGATTTTTGGTTAAACTCTGATGATTTTGTGCACCAACCCCATCTGCTCCAATTTTTTTCACTAAGTCTAAAAGGTTTTCCATATCAATCTTCTGATGTTCAAATGCTATCAATAGATTGCATTTAATATCAGGTACTTTGGATTTAACCGTTTCTATAACTTTCGGATAAAAAGATATTACTGTGATTTGATTTAAGTCGACACGACTATCATTAATTTCTTTTAGTAGAAAAGGAACAATATCTTCTTTGGTCTTCACTTCTATAAAAAGCTCTTTATTACTAGGAAGGAGACTAAATACTTCTCTCAACTCTGGTATTCTTTCGTTTTTCCAAGAGCTTCCAAACCAGCTCCCGCAGTCTAATTTCTTTACTTCACTGAGGGTCGTCTCGCTAATAATTTTTTCTATACCAGTTGTCCGTAGGGTGCTTTTATCATGATGACACACGATATGATTATCTGAAGTAAGTCTGATATCAATTTCAATTCCATCAGCTTTCTCAAAGAACCCTTCTTTTATAGATGCAATAGTATTTTCGGGTGCACCATCAGATGCACCACGATGAGCGATAATTTTGGTTTTTAATCCCAGGTTAAAGCGCCACCTGTTTGATATTCAATTACTCTTGTCTCAAAGAAGTTTTTCTCTTTTCTCAAATCCATAATCTCAGACATCCAAGGGAAAGGATTTTCTGCGTTAGGAAATTCTTCAGGAAGACCAATCTGCACCAATCTTCTATTTGCAATATAGTTAAGATACTCTTCCATCATGCTTGAATTCATTCCCAGAACTCCTTTTGGCATAGTGTCTCTTGCATAGTCTATTTCTAGCTGCATACCTTGTAGTATCATGCTTGCTGCCTGATCCTGCATTTCTTCATCCCACAAATGAGGATTCTCTAGTTTTATCTGATTGATAACATCAATACCGAAGTTAAGATGCATAGATTCATCTCTGAGTATATATTGAAATTGTTCAGCAGTTCCATTCATCTTATTTCTTCGTCCCATAGAGAGGATCTGAGTAAAACCACAATAGAAGAATAGACCTTCCAAGACACAATAGAATCCTATTAAGTTTCTTAGTAGTTTCTTATCTTGTTCGGGTGTGCCTGTTTGGAAAGAAGGATCGTCAAGCTCTTTTGTAAATTCAAGTGCCCAAGATGCTTTTCTTGCAACCGAAGGTACTTCTCTATACATATTAAATAATTCCGCTTCATCCATTCCAAGCGACTGAATAACATATTGATAAGCGTGTGTGTGGATCGCTTCCTCAAAGCTTTGTCTCAAGAGATATTGTCTGCATTCTGGATTAGTAATATGTTTATAAACAGAAAGGACTAAATTGTTTGCTACCAGCGAATCTGCAGTAGAGAAGAACCCCAAGCTCCTCATGACAATTTTTCTTTCATCTTCTGACAAACCGTCTTCACTTTTCCAAAGCGCTATGTCTGCTGTCATGTTTACTTCTTGAGGCATCCAATGATTAGCACACCCATCTAGATATTTTTGCCACGCCCAGTCATATTTAAAAGGCACGAGCTGATTAACATCTGCTTGGCAGTTTATCATCGCTTTTTCATCTACACTTACTCTGGAAGCTGATCCCTCTAGGGCCTTTTCTCCACTGGCCTGATCAAATTGTGCCACTGCTTTTTTTGCTCTCTCTAATCTATCTGACAAGGTCCCTGTCTCTAGATTTACTTTGATTTCTGGTTGCACATGTTCTACTTCTTCTGTCACTTCTGGTGTAGGTTCTGCTGAAGTAAGTTCTTGCTCCTTTTGTATAGTCGCAGGACTTACTTTGTTTTCTTTTGTTTCGAATTCATCCCAACTTAACATTTTCTTCTCCTTGGTTTATTGGCAGGCATCGCAGTCTGGATCTGTAATAGAGCAAGCAGAGGGCAGGGGTGCTGCCGTTGTTGCCTGAGCTACAGGTGCCGCAGAGACTGCATTTAGTTCGCCTGTTGATATTGTTGATTTTTCAGAGGTTGTTGCACCTTTTGATCTTAGGTAATAAGTTGTTTTCAGGCCTCTGAGCCATGCCATCCTGTACATAATATCTAACTTCTTACCATTAGGTTCATTGATGTATAGATTTAAAGATTGACTTTGATCTATCCATTTTTGTCTTCTGCTCGCTGCATCTATTAACCATCTTGGTTCTATTTCGAATGCCGTAGCATAAAGTTCTTTTATATCTTCTGGAATTCTAGAGATTCCTCCCAGGCTTCCGTCATAATATTTTAAATCATTTATCATGACAGCATCCCAGAGACCTAACTCTTTAAGTTTTTCTACCATTGGTATATTGGTAACAGTAAACTCTCCCGAGAGGTTAGATTTTACATAAAGATTTTGATAGGTTGGCTCTATCGATTGAGATACTCCTGTTATATTAGCTATCGTTGCAGTTGGTGCTATCGCCATGACATTTGAGTTTCTTATACCTTGAGTCTTGACTGTTTCTCTCAAGGTATCCCAGTCCATTGTTGAGCTTTCGTCTTGTTCTAGATATTCGTCGCCTCTGCTTTCTTTGAGCAGTTTGATTGAATCCAGAGGCAAGATCCCTTGGCTCCACAAAGAACCCTCAAAGGAGCTGTAAGAACCTCTTTCCGCTGCTAGATCACTTGATGCTTTTATTGCGTAATAACTAACCATTTCCATAGATTTATCAGCGAACTCTACTGCTTCCTGAGAGGCATATGGTGTACCAATCATATAGAGTGCATCATGAAAGCCCATGATTCCTAATCCTATAGGCCTGTGTTTCATGTTTGATGTTTCTGCTGCCTTTACGGCGTAGTAGTTAATATCAATCACGTTATCTAGCATTCTTATGGCAGTGTTGATTGTTCTTTCTAGCTTGCCTTCATCTATGGCTCCGTCTTTAAGATGATGGGTCAAATTAACAGACCCTAAATTACAGACTGCTATTTCTTCTTGGCTAGTGTTTAGTGTTATTTCTGTGCACAGGTTAGAAGAGTGAACCACGCCCACATGTTGTTGTGGTGATCTTAGGTTGCAAGCATCTTTAAATGTTATCCAAGGATGTCCAGTCTCAAAGACCATAGATAGCATTTTTTTCCATAGCTCTTTTGCATCTATTTTTTTATAGAAATCTATTTCTCCTGTTTGTGTTTGAGCCTCGTATTCTTCATATTTCTTTTCAAACTCAAGTCCATATAAATCATGCAAATCTGGAGTGTCGCTTGGAGTAAAGAGCGTCCATTCCCTGTCTTCAGATACTCTTTTCAGAAAAAGATCAGGTACCCAGTTGGCTGTATTCATGTCATGTGTTCTTCTTCTGTCGTCCCCCGTATTTTTTCTGAGCTCAACAAATTCTTCTATATCAACATGCCAGGTTTCTAAATATGAGCATACAGCTCCTTTTCTTTTCCCGCCTTGGTTGACTGCTACTGCTGTATCATTTACTACTTTCAAGAAAGGCACCACTCCTTGAGATTTACCATTTGTGCCTTTAATTTGAGATCCTAGGCCTCGCACTGGCGTCCAGTCATTTCCGAGTCCTCCTGCCCATTTTGATAACATCGCATTGTCTTGTATTGCTCCATAGATACCATGTAAGTCATCTGGCACGGTAGTCAGATAACAGGAAGACAGTTGTGAATGTTTTGTCCCTGCATTAAAAAGTGTTGGAGTTGAGCTCATATAATCGAAGCTTGATAGTAGGTTGTAGAATTCTATTGCTTTCTCTTCTCTTTTTTCTTCTCTTAAGGCCAGGCCCATTGCAACTCTCATGAAAAAAACCTGTGAAAGCTCATATCTCAGTTCGTCATCATGAATAAAATATCTATCGTAGAGAGTTTGTAGACCTAGATAAGTAAAGTTACCGTCTCTTTCTGATTTGATTGCATTTCCAAGTGTTTCTATATCCATCTCTAGAAGTTCTGGGTTGAGGATATCGTTCTCTATTCCTTTTGCTATAAATCTTCTAAGCGCTTCAGGATATAAAGATTCCATTTCTTGTTGTGTAGCTTGTGTTTGCATTCCAAGATAACTTAGCGCCTCTGTTCTAATATTATCTTGAAGGATCCTGGCTGTTACGTAAGTATAATTTGGTTCTTTTTCTACTAGTGTTCTCGCCGTCATTACGAGTGATGTTTTTACATCCTCTATTGATACTCCGTCATATAAGTTCTTGTTTGCTTCATCTATGATCGTTTGAGCATCTGTTCCTTCTAGACCCTCACAGGCTTCTTCTACCATTCTGTGGACTCTGTCCATATCGAGCACATCTTCTTTGCCGTCCTCTAGTATTACTTTGTAGCCTTTCTCTTCTTTATGCTCTACTTTTACCTCTTGTTTTCTTGCTTGCTTTCTTTCTTCTCTATATAAGACGTAAGACCTAGCGACCTTTTGTTCGCCTGATCTCATGAGTTCAAGTTCTACTTGGTCTTGTATCTCTTCGATATGTAGAGTTCCTCCTGAAGGCATTCTGCGTGTAAATGTTGTTGTGACTGAATTTGCTAATTCATTAACTTCGTTATGTATTCTTGTTGAGGCTGCTGCTGCTCCTCCTTCTACTGCCAGGAAAGCTTTTGTTATGGCTATTGCTATTTTTTCTGCGTCATAAGATACAACGGAACCATTTCTTTTGATGACTCTCATTTGGCCTGGGGCAATGGCTGGTTTAGGCTGTTCTTGTTCTGTTTGTGTTGTTTGTTGTGTTTTTTCTTGTGATTGTGAGGTCGATTCCATTTTTTCCTTCCCTTTTCAGTTTTCTTCTGTTTTTGAAGATATCCCTACATATTGTGTCTGTTTTTAATAATAGACACAAGATACTGTGTTTTTATACAAAACACAATACTATAAACATACAAATTTTCTGTTAATTTGCTGTGGATAAGTTTTTAGTAACTTTGTTTTTTGTATACTGCACTCTTATGGCTATTAAGAAAGATAAAATTATATCTATAGATCAAGGTACTTCTAGTACCCGATCCGTTTTGTACGATGAACATGGTCGTCTTGTTGATGCAGTTCAGGAAGAGTTTGAACAAATTTTTCCTGATGATGGATGGGTTGAGCATAATCCTGAGGAAATCTGGGAGTCAGTGTTATCCACACTTAAGGCTTTAGTAAAAAGAAATGGATTAAATCCTGAAGAAATAGCTTCTATCGGGATAACTAATCAACGCGAGACTACAGTTATATGGAATAAAAAAACAGGGCATATGATTTATAATGCCATTGTTTGGCAAGACAGAAGGACATCAAAATTCTGCGAAGATTTATCTTCTTACGAGAAACTGATTCATCAAAAAACTGGATTGATGATTGATCCTTATTTCTCTGCTACAAAAGTTAACTGGTTGTTAAATAATATTGAAGGGGCTAAAGAGCAAGCTAAAAACGGTGATCTTTTATTTGGGACTATAGATTCTTTTTTAATCTGGAAAATGACAGAGGGCAGAAGTCATAAAACAGATATTACAAATGCATCTAGAACTATGCTTTTCAACATACAAGAGGAAAGGTGGGATCCTCAGTTATTAGAGTTATTTGATATCCCTCCTACTATCCTCCCTGAAGTCTGTGAAAATGTATCTAATTTTGGGTTTACGACTATATTAGGTGGAGAAGTCAATATAGGAGGAGTGGCTGGAGATCAGCAAGCTGCATTGATAGGCCAATGTTGTTTTAATCCAGGTGATGTAAAGAGCACTTATGGAACAGGTTGTTTTATGATTGTTAATACTGGAGAAGAGGCAATTTATTCAGAAAATAGACTGCTTACAACAATAGGCTACAAGATCAAAGGAAAGACCACCTTTGCACTTGAAGGCAGTATATTTGTAGCAGGATCTGCTGTTCAATGGCTAAGGGATGGCTTGGGAATGTTTGAGGATTCTTTTGAGACAGAAGCACTCTCTAAGGCTGCAGCAGCAGATTCTAAAGTACTCGTAGTTCCAGCATTGACAGGACTAGGTGCTCCTTATTGGGATGCAGAGGCAAGAGGAGCAATATTCGGCTTAACAAGAGACACGGGCAAAGAAGAGATAACTAAAGCAACTCTGGAATCAATAGTATTTCAATCAAAAGATTTAGTGGAAGCCATGAAAGCGGATAATGCCAGTTTTCAAAATCTCATGATAGATGGTGGAATGGTAATCAATGATTGGTTTTGTCAAAAGCTTTCTAATGTGCTTGAAGTAAAAGTAAAAAGACCTGAAATTATTGAAACCACTTCCTTAGGTGCAGCTTTTTTAGCTGGATTAAGTTCAGGAATTTTTGAGGATTTTGAGTCCTTAAACAAATCAAAAAAAATAGAAAAAACTTTTGTTCCAAAAGAAGAAGGTCATAGATACTTGGAGTGGAAGGAAGCAGTGAAGAAGGTTTTAACTTAAATTTAAGAAAGCAACTCTATCAGAAGCCCTTTTTGGACATGTAGCCTATTTTCGGCTTGTGTAAATACTTTGCTTCTAGGATCTTCAAAAATATTTTCAGAAATTTCCTGTCCTCTTATAGCAGGAAGACAATGTAAGAAAATTACATCTTCTTTTGCTTGATCAAGTAAGGATTCATTGACTTGATAATTCAGAAAAGCAGCTTGTCTTTCTGCGGCATGGCTTTCATCTCCCATAGACACCCAAACATCTGTAGAAACAACATCACTGTCTACAACAGCTTCTTCAACTGAGTTGGTAAAATGTACATTTGGCAAGTTAAGTGATTCTTTTGGGCAAAATTCATCAGGACAAGCTATCCAAAGATCGAAATCGAATAATTCAGCAGCTTGAGCATAGCTAAAGCACACATTGTTGAAATCCCCACACCAGGCTACTTTTTTTCCTTTTATAGATCCTTTTTCTTCGTAGTAAGTCATTAAGTCCGCCAGTATTTGGCAAGGATGTGATTTATTGCTCAGACCATTGATAATCGGGATCGAAGAGTTTTTAGCAAAATCAAGTTGAGTTTGGTGATCTAATGTTCTTAGAACTAAACCATCTAGCATTGAGCTTAAAACTTTTGCAGTATCTTCGATGAGCTCTCCTCGTCCTAATTGCAGATCATTGGTAGAAAGAAAGCTGGCTTTTCCTCCTAAATGCGTCATACCCACTTCAAATGAAACTCTTGTTCTTGTAGAAGATTTTTCAAAGATTAGACCAAGAAATTTATTCTTCAGGATGTCAGAATATTTATTCTGATTTTTAAGGCTGAGCGAATTTTCTATAATACTCTCCAGTTCATCTAGAGTGAGATCGTTTATATCTAAGAAGTGTTTATTCATAGGTTCAAAAAAAAGAGCATGACTATATAGATTATCGTACATTTAAGCAATTAATGGTAAGCTTCGCGTCTTCTTAAAAACTCAAAAAACCTATGCAAAAATATACCGTCAGACCGCACAGCAATATTGCCCAAATCGGACTAGAAAAGCTTGGAGGAACACAGTGTCATTTAGACGAGGTGACAGATAATCCTGATGGAATATTAGTAAGGAGTACTAAACTTAACTCTGAGCACCTTTCTGACAATCTTAAAGCGATATCAAGAGCCGGAGCAGGTGTGAATAATATCCCTGTAGATTCATGCACGGAAAAAGGCATTGTTGTGTTCAATACACCTGGAGCAAATGCAAATGCGGTAAAAGAATTGGTCCTTGCTGGACTTATGCTTTCTTCAAGAAATGTTTTTGCGAGTATCGATTTTGTGAATAATCTGTCTGATAAAAAAGAAATGAGCGAACTCGAGCCTTTTCTTGAAAGCAATAAAAAACAGTTTAAAGGCAACGAGCTAGCTGGTTCAACATTAGGTGTAGTGGGGCTTGGCGCAATAGGTTCAAAAGTTGCAAGAATGGGAGTTGCCTTAGAAATGGATGTGATAGGATTCGATCCAGCATTGTCTGTTGAGGCGGCATGGAAATTACCAAGTCAAGTGACTCCAGCTTCCTCTATCGAAGAATTATTCAAGGCTAGTGATTATGTTTCTGTCCACATTCCAGCTCTTCCAAGTACAGCAGGCCTTATAAACGGGGATTTATTTAAAGAGGCTAATCAATTATCTTTGCTAAATTTTGCCCGACATGAGGTCGTTAATACTAATGATGTATTGGAGTATATAGAGACAGGTAATCTCAGAAACTTCATAACTGACTTTCCAACTCCTGAGCTTATTCAAAGAGCAAATGAAAAAAAAGATGTAATCCTTTTACCTCATATAGGTGCAAGCACAGCACAAGCTGAAGAGAACTGTGCAGTTATGGCCGTAAATCAGATGACTGACTTTCTAGAAACTGGCAACATAAAGAACTCTGTAAATTTCCCAAATGTTAAACTCAAAAGCTCTACTGACTATAGAATTAGCATTATTAATAAAAACGTACCTGCTATGATTGGACAAATTGCTACTGCACTTGGGGATTTAAATCTCAACATTGCAGAGATGACAAATGTAAGTAGGGGAGACATAGCCTACAATCTAATTGACATAGAAAATGCTGTAGATGAAAACTCCATTTCTAAGCTAGGCGAAATAGAGAACGTCATCAGCGTCAGGCTTATAAAGTAATGATTTAAGTTATTGTTTCTGCTATTGATTATAGAAATTTAAACATTTTAAATAGTTAAAAATTTTTTAATCTTCAATATTTACGCACAGTTTTTGTGCTTTTTGTCTTAGAGTCCAAATAAAAAGCTTATCTTATCTAATTTTCTTAAAGTTTTTTATCAAATTTAGTAAGTAATTGTTTTTATTGATTTTTTTTAAAAGTGTTTGAAATTTGATCAATCTGCTCAAACTTGCCTATTCTTCCCATAAAAGAAAATTACACTAAGTTATCCAAAGACTTATCCACAGAAATTGTGGATAAAATTTCAAAATAAATTTTCCATTTCTTTCATAATATACTCATAATAATCCACAATGACATTTCCTTTAAATAACCAATTAGATATTGATATTTCATGGCTAAATGAGCTGAAATCTGAACTCTATAAACCCTATATGAATAACCTAAGAGATTATCTAATTGAAGAAAAATCAGCAAATAAGATTATCTATCCATCTACTGATAATATTCTTGCTGCGTTGAAGCTAACTCCTTTAAACAAAACAAAAGTAGTGATTCTGGGTCAGGATCCTTATCACGGAAGTGGACAAGCTAACGGCCTGGCATTTTCCGTTACGAAAGATATTTCAATACCCCCATCTCTAGGTAATATTTTTAAAGAAATTAAAAGCGATCTTAATATTAATGCGCCTAATAATGGAGATCTTACTTTCTGGGCTAATCAAGGTGTTCTTTTGCTTAATTCAGTTTTAACGGTAGAAAAGAGTTCACCCGCGTCTCATGCCAATAAAGGATGGGAAAAATTTACCGACAGAATTATAGAAATGTTAAATATTGAGCAAGATATCGTCTTTCTTTTATGGGGTAACTACGCTCAAAAGAAGGGATCAATCATAAACCAGAAGAGGCATAAAGTTTTAAAGGCGCCTCATCCCTCTCCTCTCTCAGCTCATAGAGGTTTTTTTGGTTGTAGGCATTTTTCTAAAACAAATGAATACCTACAAGAAAAAGGAAAGACTAAAATAAAATGGATAGAACTTAGTTGAATAGACTAAATTTCAAATTCCTCATCTTCAAAGTTTTTATTCATTGAAAGAAGGTAGTGGTAAAGACCGTCATTCTCAACGGAAGAAAGAATCTGTCCTATGATAGTGTCGTTAGCATTACTAATTTTTGAAGAAGTTGGTATTTGTTTTTTGGATGATTTGACTAGTAATTTAGGAATTTTCTTAGCCCTGTAGTGGATCCGAGCAACTATTTCTTGTCCTGTATAACAACCTTTTTCAAAATCTACTCTCGAAGATAAATGATAACCAAGCTCATGGGGAGTGAATTGACCCTTTGTGTCCATTGATATTTCAAAGTTTTTATTATTGATTTCATCAAGATTCCATAATTGCTTGTTATCTGTTGAACCTTCATTAAAAATATCCTCGCCCTCAACGGCAAGCAAATGGTAATTTTTATCCAAATAATGGATTCTCAAGAAAGATTCATAGCTTTGTAGTGTTTTTTTTAGATCTGTTTCAGGAAAGTACTCTATTAATTTATCCTCTTCAATGGCATAAAACTTAAAATCTTCTCTGCAACTCATTTTAACATCGTAAAAAGGTTCATACTTCTTAAGAATCGTACTTGTAGTTTTCATGACTTCTTTATCACCAATTAGGTAATATCCTTCGCCTCGAGCTTTAGGAATGATACAAAAGGAACTCACAACCCTCCCTTTAATATCGCAGATGGCACCGATTTCAGAATTGATTTCTGATACTTTATCCATGTCTGAGGTTATTTGGCCTTGAAGAAGTTGAAATGATCCTTCACCATTTAATTCAAGTATGCTCAAATACTCAAGTCTTATTAAACGTTTTACATCCACCTAACCATTATAAAGGAATAATTTTGAATGAATTAGAGAAAAAAATATTATGGCAATGCAGAAGAGGGCTTTGGGAGCTCGATGCCATCCTCGTTCCGTTTGTAGAAAAGAATTTTAATGCTTTATCAAAAGATGAAGTAGAACTGTTTAGAAACTTATTGTCATACGAAGATATAGACATGTTTGATATTCTTGTTAACAAGAAACCCTTTGAGGACGATAGCTTAAAAGAAATCATAAATAAAATTATAGATTTTCATAATGCTACCTCCGGAGGTATTGTTTGATATTAATAGCTGATTTAGGAGCTACTAATGCCAGGTTTTGTATAACAGAGGATTGTAGCTCTTATTCTAATCAAGCCAGTTATCCTATAAATTCCTTTGATAGATTGGAAAAGCTATGCAGTGCTTATCTTGCTAGCCAGGACCTCAAAGGTATCAAAAAAGCTGTTATTGGAGTAGCGGCTCCTATAACTGGAGATATTGTAAATTTTATTAATACTACCCTTGAATTTAGTATTCAAAATTTAAGAAATGAACTTTTTCCTGATGGCTTGATTGTTGTAAATGACTTAGCCCTTCAAGCCAATGCATTGTTTGGTATTGAAGAAAAAAACTTATCCTATATAGGAGAAAAAAAATTAAATGAGATGCCAAAGATTCTTGTTTCCCCAGGCACTGGGTTGGGATTGGCAGGTATTGTTGGTGATGCGGTCATAGCAACTGAAGCGGGACATATCAATATTTCAGATAAAGTAGTCAATCAAGATCTCAAAAAGATCATGGAAAGGTTCTCTTTAGAGAATTCAAGAGCACCAACTTATGAAGACTTCCTATCTGGAAAAGGTATTATTTATTTCTATGAATCACTTTTTGGTTCTTCAAATACAGAATTATCAAGCGAAGCGATCCTATTAGGGCGAAAAGATGATAATTGTTTGGAGGTAATAAATTTACTGAATTACCTCTTAGCCTCTTACTTAAGATATGTCACTTTAGTCTGGGGCTCAACTGGTGGGGTCTTTCTGTCAGGTTCTATAGTTCAATCTCTTGTATTACATCAAGATTATAGTGATTTTAGAAGCACGTTTGAAGATAGCGACACAATGGATATTGTTCTCAAGGCTACACCTTTAGCTATAGTCACCTTAGAAAATATAGGGTTTGTAGGCGGCATGGAAATAGCAAAAAAGTTAATTGACTAAAGAACTTTTTATGAATCAAACAGTCTATTGAAGAGTGAGTAAAAAAAAGTCATCCAATAAAGACATAGATTTAGCTTTAGTAAGAAGAGCTAGGGCTGGAGACTATAGGGCCTTTGATCTCTTGGTTGTTAAGTATCAATCTAGGCTTATTTCTTTAGCTTTTAAGTTTTCTAAAGATTTGCAATTAGCAGAGGATATTGTTCAAGACTCATTAATAAAATCTTTTAAATCTTTAGACTCTTTTAGGGAAGATAGTTCTTTTTATACTTGGGTTTACAGGATCACGGTAAATACTTCTAAAAATTTTTTAGTTTCTAAAAAAAGAAAAGATGAATTACTAGCATCCGATATGCACGAAGATGGATCTTTAGATCTTAATTCAATAGAAACTGATAATCCGGAAAACCTTTTAAAGGCCAGCGAACTAAAAGAGATTTTAACTTCTACCTTGAACCAGCTTGGAGAAGATACTAAAACTGCATTAACTTTAAGAGAATTTGATGGATTGAGTTATGAGCAAATATCGGAAATAGTTAACTGTCCTGTAGGGACTGTCAGATCAAGAATTTTCAGAGGTAGAGAGGTTTTAGAGGAGGCTATAAAGAAATATAAAATAGAAGATAGATCCCTTACAGGAGCTAAATCATGAAAGGTAATAACATTATGAAAGAAAAAATTTCTGCCCTTGCTGACGGAGAGCTGTCAGATTTTGAGACTAGAAGAGTACTGGATGAGATTTCATCAAATCCAGAATATAGAGAATTTTGGAGAAGTATCCAACTAACTAAGCAAGCCCTAGAAGAAGACGATAGCAAGATCATTGGTAGGGATTTATCTCAAGACATTTATAATAAATTGAATAAAACTAAACCTGAAGAAGTGCACGAAGAAGCAAAACCAAGGTACTTAATGGCCAAATATGTGGCAGTTTCTTTCTTGGGTTTTATAGCTGTCATTTCTTATACCTTTCTTCCTGAAGCTGAAATTACTTTCTCAGAAAAAGCTTCAGATAGAATAGTCAGGGCTATTGATAGCCCACAGGCAATGGAAGTCTTGAATAACTCTGTATCAGAATTGAATGTCGAGCTTCAGAATTTTCAGAGTAATTCCACAGGAACCCTAGCTAGCTATAGAGATACAGGCTCTGGCGAAACTTTCAATGTAAGTTTGTATCCAATTCAAGAAATAAATAAAATGAACATAACTGGCGCTACCAAAATATCTTATATAAAATCCAATGAAAACATTTATGTTCTTTCTGTTACTGGTAGCTTGTCTCCTGAAAAAAAGAATCAAATACTTCAAAGAGCAAACTTTTTTGCTGATCAACTAAAATAAATAATAT
>CALJGK010000024.1 GCA_938075195.1 uncultured SAR86 cluster bacterium | reverse complement strand
TGTAAATTTTAAAAACTAAAAGGGGAAAATTAAAATGTCTGACCAAATTTCTAAAGAAATAAGATCGAAAGTGACCAGTGATGGGAATATTGAAATTTCAATCGCAAAAACCGATAAACCAGTTCCTACAGATGATCAGGTATTGATTGAGGTTCAAGCTTCTCCAATAAATCCGTCTGATCTTGGACTGCTATTAAGTTTTGCTGCTGACCTTGAGACCATAAATGTATCAGGATCTGGAGACGATACAGTAACAACTATGAAAATACATCCTGCCTTAATGGGCGCGATGAAACCAAGATTAGACGAATCCATGCCTGTAGGTAATGAAGGTGCCGGTGTCATTGTAGATGCTGGAGCTAATGTTAAAGATTTGATAGGTCAAACAGTCGGACTGGCCGGCGGAGCTATGTATTCTCAATATAGAGCTGTTCCTGCAGCAAGTTGTTTAGTAATGAATGAAGGAACAACTGCTCCACAGGCGGCTTCATCTTTTGTAAATCCTCTAACTGCTCTTGGCTTCATTGAAACCATGAATATGGAAAATCACACAGCTATTGTCCATACAGCTGCAGCATCTAATTTAGGACAAATGCTAATAAAAATCTGTAAAGATGATGATGTTCCTTTGGTGAACATAGTTAGGAAATCAGAACACGTCGAACTACTTAAAAGCTTAGGTGCTAAGTATATTTGTAACACTAGTGATGATGATTTTATGGAAAGTTTAGTTTCTGCTTTAGTGGAAACTGGAGCTACTTTAGGATTCGATGCAACGGGTGGTGGTAATAATGGAGAGTTGCCTGGACAGATACTTGCAGCAATGGAAATTGCCGCTAACAAAACAGCTAAAGAATATAGTCGCTACGGATCAGATACTTATAAGCAAGTTTATATCTATGGCGGGCTAGATCAATCACCTACTATTTTAAAAAGATCTTTCGGTATGTCATGGGGGCTTGGTGGATGGCTTCTTACCCCAATGATCGGAAGGATAGGCATGGAAAGATTTCAGAAAATGAGAGAAAGAGTTGCTGCAGAAATAACTACTACATTTGCTAGTAACTATGTTCAGGAGATTTCTTTTGAGGAAATGCTCCAGCCTGAAATAATTAAGTCTTACGCCAAACAAGCTACTGGCGAAAAATACTTAGTTACCCCACATAAGTAATCTGCATGGGAGTTTTATCTAAAATTTCTTCTTGGATGAAACTCCCTAGCGGATGGTGGAAAAAAATAGTTCTCATCGGGTTGTCTGCCTTCTTTATCAATGTCGGTGTTGATCATTTTATCAATCCTAATTTTTACATATCAATTATGCCTCCTGCATTTCCATTACATGCTGAGGCAGTTTATATAAGTGGTTTCTTCGAAGTAATTGGGGGTATCGGAGTTTTAATACCCAGGTTAAGGAAAATTGCAGGATGGGGATTACTAGCTCTTTTGGTTGCTGTTTATCCTGCTAATATTTATATGGCTCTAACGCCTGGAGCTTTTCCAGAAGCTCCTCTCTCATTATTATATTTACGACTTTTATTTCAATTCGTCTTTTTTTACTGGGCTTATTCAGTAACAAAGCCAGCCTACAACCCCTCATAGATTATATTAATAATGTATAAGGCTACTGAGGTTTTTGGAAAGTGGGCCGAAGAGGGCAAGGATGTTGGCATGGAAGAAGGCCATGCGGCCTCTGTCTCTGAGATGTTAGATTTCGCTATAAAAGAAAGAGAAGAAATTAAAAAAAAATATAGTTTTCTAGATATAGGATGTGGAAATGGTTGGGTTGTGCGAAGAGTTAAAACAGATCCTTTATGCTCAATAGCCCTTGGCATTGATGGTGCTGAGCAAATGATTGCAAAAGCGAAGGCCAAAGGTAATGAAAATCAATATTTACATACAGACATAAGAACTTATAAACCTTCTATTAAATTTGATTTAGTTCATTCCATGGAAGTGATGTACTACCTCAATGACCCTTTTTCGCTAATAAAGAAAGTAGAAGAATCTTGGCTGAAGCAAAATGGAAGATTGATTATAGGCATAGATCTTTATTATGAGAACAAGAACTCTCATACTTGGGAAGAGAAAGTGGAAACGCCTATGTTAATGCTGAAGGAGTCAGAGTGGATTGATATGTTGCACCAGGCAGGCTTGGTCAAGGTAGAAAATTGGCGAGCCAATCAAAGCAAACAATGGGCAGGTACTCTGGTTTTGACCGGAAAGAAAACATAAGGTAAAGATAATGGAAGATTATTTTTTTGTACTGCAATATGGTCAATGGCTCATTTTAGTCATAAGTATTTTAGCCTTATATCTTGTAAGTTCAGTTCATCATAAGACAAGATTAAGAGGTTACTTAGTTACAGCTCTGAGTAGATTTTCTGGAGCAATAATATTTTTATTTGTCGATTTATTCGCTTTTGTCATAGCCAACCTAATTCAAACCTACATTGCTATTAATGGATATTTTAAAAATAAAAGCGTCGAGCAAGAAACTCCAAAAAACTATGAAGATATCGTAAGAGAGGCAATGCAGGTTATTTGGACTGATGGAGATATTTCTAGAGTAGGGGAGTTCTACGCAGATAATTTTAAATCTGATTACCCTTTTCCTGATTGGGGAGAAGGTCTAGAGGGTTTATCTGCATTAGCATTGAAGGTTAGAGAAGATCTTCCAGGTTACAGAGAAGACATAGAAGAACTGTTGATATCTGGCAATGAGGTTATCGTTGTGCTGAAAATCAGCGGTTATCATCCATCTACAAATGAGAAGGTAGATTTTAGAGATGTCACAATTCTCACTCTAGAGAATGAAAAAATTATAAAACAGAGAGGTTTAACTGATCTATTTTCTTTGTACCTTAAACTAGGCCTAATAGAGCTTCCTCAATCCTAAGTCTTTAATACAGTTATGAAAGTTATTGATAAAAAATATTAAAAATTAGGAAAAATAAATGAAGGAAAGCCTTTTTTATAAAAAATCTTTTCAGTTTCAAGTAACAGGTGAAGAATGGTGAACTTTGATCTTTAAATTTTCACCAATTTTTTTAAAGATAAAAGTAAAAGCCACTAGAGTAGTCTCATCTATTTTGTGAGGTTTAAACTTAAGTGTTCCCATTGCCGCAGTAATATCTTCTTCTATCAAAGTATTTAATTCGTCTAGTTGGATGCTTTCCCAAGGCTTAAGGGCAAAGCCATTATCTTCAGAGATATCTCTTCCTACAAAGTATGAAAGAGCATCTTTTTTATTATTTCTAAAGACCATTTCTTTTGTAAATGTTGGTTTAAATAAAACATCAGTTTCTTCAAAAGCATAATGAGTGTTTAAGAAGTGTTTGGCACTCTTTATATAATCTCCATCTTCCCTATGAATCTTTCCGATCTCTATTACACCTTTACTCCAAGAAGATAAGAATTCATTTATTTTTTCTAGCTCCATACAATTTAAATCCTTTTTTGAAGAATTTTTTTCATGGTAGACACACTGAGTACTTTGCCATCTTGACTGAGCGATTCTGCTAGAGATCCTTCTCCTTCAGGGGCAAAAATATTAAATAGAACCAAAGCTCCTTCCGGACCACCTTGTTCCATGTGTATATCTCCAGGTTCTTTATGAACAAAATCCCCCACTTTTCTAACCCTAGAAGAAGTTTTATTCCCCGATTCAAGATCTATATCGGAGACATGCAACTCTCCCTGAATCACAACAGAACTTGTTTCAGCTGTGTGTCGATGAAAATGACAAAATGAATTGGGTGCCCACTTAACTAAAATTTCTAGCCTTCCATCATCTCGAGCATCTAAAACTGCGTCGGAATAATCGATAGGGAAATCAAAATTTTTATCATCCTTGTAATGTCTCCATTTTAAGTCTTGGTTGTTTAGTAAATTCATAAATCTTTTATATCAATTTTTTTTAAAATTTCAATGATTCTAGGTTAATTATTAATATTTCTTACAAAGAGGCTTTGAGTGAGTTATTCTTTAATTTAACTTTTCTATAAAGAATAAAGTAATTAAAGTTTATATCTGAGCATTGATAATAAAGGAGCTTGTATGAGTAATTCATCGGAATATGTACCACCTAAGGTTTGGACTTGGGACAATGAAAGTGGAGGAAGGTTTGCGAATATAAATAAACCAACAGCAGGGGCTACTCATGAACAGGAATTACCTGTTGGCAAACATCCACTTCAACTTTACTCTTTAGGTACCCCTAACGGGATTAAGGTAACTATTTTATTAGAAGAACTTTTAGCATTGGGTCATGAGGGAGCTGAATATGATGCATTTTTAATTAATATTGGGGAAGGTGCACAATTTAGTAGCGGTTTCGTCGATATAAACCCAAATTCAAAAATACCCGCATTACTTGATACAAGTACAGATCCTTCCACTCGTGTATTTGAATCAGGAGCTATATTGGTTTATTTGGCTGAAAAGTTTGGAGAATTTCTTCCAACAGATCCCTCGGCTAGAGCAGAGTGTATGTCATGGATCTTTTGGCAGATGGGAAGTGCGCCTTATTTAGGCGGCGGCTTTGGTCATTTTTATGCTTATGCTCCTGAAAAATATGAATATCCTATTAATAGATACGCTATGGAAGTTAAGCGTCAACTGGATTTATTGGATAAAAATTTAAATGCAAGAGAATATATCTGTGGAGATGAGTACAACATTTCAGACATAGCCATTCATTCTTGGTATGGAACTCTAGTTTTAAATAATGCTTACGGTGCTTCAGAATTTCTTGAAGTTGAGTCTTATAAGAACCTAGTTCGATGGGCCAAGCAAATAACTGAACGTCCTGCTTATAAAAGAGGTTCCTTAGTTAACAGAAAACCTAATAGTCCAGAAGATAAAGAAATCTTAGAAAGACATGATGCTAATGATATAAAACTTTAGTTCTATAGAAAGATAAATTTAGCTACAAATATTAAAGTTAGGAACCAGGCCCCAGAAGAGATCTTACTGATTTCCCCTACAAATACTTTTATGGATACATAAGCTAAAAATCCTAGAGCAATACCATTTGCTATGGAGAATGTCAGCGGGATCATGACCACCATAATTAATGCAGGCAATAATTCTGATTGATCATCCCAATTTAGACTTTCCATTCCGCTTAACATTAAGATTGCAACATAAATCAAAGCTCCTGCAGTTGCATAAGCAGGTACAACTGCCGCCAAAGGAGAAAGGAAAGTAGCTAGAAGAAACAAGATTCCGACAACAACTGCTGTCATCCCAGTCCTTCCCCCGGCTTCAATTCCTGCTGAACTTTCAACATAACTTGTTACAGGAGCACAACCCAGAAAAGATCCCAAGACACTAGAGCTACTGTCAACTTTTAGTGCTTTGTCTAAATCTTTAATGTCCCCAGATTCTTCTATCAGATTTGCTCTGGTTGCAACACCAAATAGAGTGCCAGCGGTATCAAATAGATTTACAAAAAGAAATGACACAATTACGCTAATCATTGTTACATCTAAAGCTCCAAGAATATCTAACTCCAATAGAACCGGAGTTACATCAGGGGGAAGTGCAAAAATACCATCAAACTCAATTAGGTTTAAAAAAATACTCATTAAGGTTACCGTCAATATTCCAATAATGATTGCTCCGGGTATTTTCCTTATGGAGAGTATCGAAATAAGTAAAAAGCCTAGACCTGCCAATAAAGTACTTGGATTTGTAAAATCTCCTAAGCTTAAGAAAGTAGCGCCATTAGCAACAATGATACCGCCATTCTTAAGTCCAATAAATCCAATGAATAAGCCGACACCTGCGCCCATTGCAATTCTTAGATTTAAAGGGATGCTATCTAGCATCCATCTTCTTAAGGGGGTTATGCTCATAACGAAAAATAGAATGCCTGCTATAAAGACTGCACCTAAAGCAACTTCCCATGAGTAACCCATTTCACCAACAACTGTGTAAGTAAAAAAGGCATTTAATCCCATGCCGGGAGCAAGACCAACTGGCCAATTTGCATATAGACCCATAAACAAACAAGCGAAAGCAGCAGCTAGGCAAGTACCTACAAATATTGCACCATAATCCATTCCTGATTGAGCCATCATCTGAGGATTAACAAAAATGATGTATGCCATAGTAATGAATGTAGTTATCCCGGCTAATACTTCTTTTTGAATATTTGTATTGTGAGCTTCAAGAGCAAAAAATTTTTCTAATGCAAGTTTCATAATGAATTGAAATCTCCTTTATTGTTACTTTAAAGATTTATTGATCGGTTACTATTAAATTTTTACCAAAAAGTAAAATTGAGGAGAAAAAAGTGAATCTTAGGGACAATTTTTGAAATAATTAACGTTTCTATCGGCTAACTCTTGCAACTCTACTATTCATGAGTAGAATAACTTTTTGATTGCAAGACAAGGATTTTTAATGAAATTATCAAATTCCCTTTTCAGGTCTTTCCTCTCAATTTCTCTTGCGCTATCAATAATCTCAATCAGTCCTAACACTTTCTCAAATGAGTTGGTGATCGATGAAGTTATTGTTACAGCAGAGAAAAGGGTAGAAAGTTTACAAGACGTTTCAAAAGCGGTAACTGCTTTAAGTAGTGACGAGATAGAGAGAAAAAATATAGTAGATTTTGTTGGTCTTAGTGCTATAGCTCCTGGAGTGACAGTAGCAAAAAATGAAGGCTATAAAACCATTATTTCTATACGAGGTGTTGGAGACGAAACTAACCAGAATGCAATAGCGGCTCCCTCTGTTGCATTACATATGGATGGTATATTTATTGCTTCGAAGTTCTCTTTGAGAACTGATTTTATAGATTTAGATAGAATTGAAGTATTAAGAGGGCCCCAAGGCACCCTTTTTGGTCAAAATTCAACTGGAGGAACGGTTAATGTTATAAATACCCTACCTTCATTTGATGCTCTAAGTGGAAAAGTTGATCTTACTTTAGGCGACTATGACTTAGCAAAGGCTAGAGGTGGACTTAACATACCTTTATCCGACACTGTTGCCACTCGTTTTTCTTGGGTCACCACGGATCAAGATGGTTTTTCTGAAAACTTAGTAAACGGTCAAGATCTAGATGATACAAATCACACTACCCTAAGGTCTGATTGGCTTTTTGATCTAAACGAAACTTCTACTCTTAGATTATTTGCTCAATACTTTGAAGCTGAGAATAACGGCGCCGCTATGAAAGGTCTTGATGACTCAACTCAAGATCCCAGAAAACTAAGGCAAGATTCTGCGTCAGTTTATGAGCTGAGCTCAGAAATATTTGCTGGAATATTCAATACAGATTTAGGTTTTGCAAATCTAAAGATTCTTGCAAGCATGCAAGAGGATGATATCTATGTAAGTCGAGACAACGATAGGCATAACTTTGGTGATGTTCATGCTAATGGTCCTATGGCTGGATTTCCATATAATAGATCTGAATATAGACCAGAAACTTCTGTAGTTGAAACTAAAACTTTCGAGATTAATTTGATATCCAATGAACCTATTTTTGGAAATACTGATTGGATTCTTGGTGCATTTTATTTTGATCATGAAATTGCCAATTCAATCTATGAAGTAAAAGATGTCAACAATAATAAACAAGCTGCATTGATGGATGGTCAATTTACTCCATATACCCACGCTCCAATCTGTGCAACAAATCCGTTTGAAGGGATTTGTTTCGCAGCATTCGATGCTGAATTAGGATTTGTATCAGAGGCTTACCCTTCAAGAGAGTCTCAATCTTTGTATGGTCAAGCAACAGTAAATATTGACGATCAAAATAGAATAGTTTTTGGACTGAGATACACAGAAGACGAGTTCGCTAGTGATGTTACTAACTTCTTCGGTCTACAAAAATATCTAATACAAGATGAACTAGATGAAACAACTGGAAGACTGGCTTATGAACATGATATTGATGAAGACACTATGGTCTATGTTTCATATACAAAAGGATTCAAACCTGGAGGAAGTAATCTTACTTTTGGATACCCAATGGATAATGAAGGCTTTGGAGCTGCACCAGCACCACAATTAATTTTCCCTTTCTTTGAGAGCGAAATGATAGATGCTTATGAGATTGGTTTAAAAACTGACTTTATGGATGGTCGAATGAGAGCGAATGTATCTGCTTTTACTTATGACTACGAAAATTTGCAATTTCAATCTACTGATCCTGATATATACAGAGGTGGTGTGGCAAACATACCTGAATCTGAAATGCAGGGCATAGAACTCGAACTAATCGGCCTAGTTTCTGAGTCATTATCATTTGATTTGAGGGTGGCATATCTTGATACTGAAATAACTTCTTCATACGAGGCTCTAGATAACTTGCAAGCAGAACTCTATTTCTTCGGAGAAGAACCAACACGTTACTCCTTAAGAGAAAATTTGCGAGGAAACGAATTAGCAAAAAGCCCAGAATTAACTGCTAATCTTGGTGTTGAATATAATATCGATACTCGATATGGACTACTCACAACTACGGCTGAACTTATATATCGTGGTGATTTCCAGCAAAGGGTTTTCAACAATCCTATAGTGGATCAGGTAGATTCTTATTCAATAATGAATTTCACTACAAGCTTAGATCTCATTGGTGACCAATGGGGTATCGATTTGATGCTTCTTAATGCTGGAGATAAAGATGGCATGAATTCAAGCATGACCGATGTATTTGGAGTTGCAGGTACAGGCATAGAATACATACCTCCCAGACAAATCATGGGAAGAGTAAGCTATAAGTTTTAATCTATAAATAGCCTTCTTCTGAATGTAAAGTAGGAGGAGGGCTTTATGATTAAACCTAAACTCAAACAGTTGATGTATTATTTCTTTCTATAACATTATTAAATTATGGAAAAGCATTACATTGGAGCGACTGAGCTTTTAGAAGATTCATTCAAGCTAGCTTGGAAGGTTTACGAAAGTGGTTATCGTCCAAATTATATTGTTGGAGTTTGGCGAGGAGGTGCACCCATAGGTATAGCTGTTCAAGAGTTATTCGATGTTCTGGGAGTTGATTCTGATCATATAGCCATAAGAACTTCATACTATTCAGGAATGGGTGAAAGAAATGACAGTGTTCAAGTTTATGGCTTAAGCTATTTAATCAAGAAACTCGAATCTGAAGATTCTTTATTAATTGTTGATGATGTATTCGACACAGGAAAATCAATCGATCAAATTATTTTGGATTTAAAGACAGCTTGTAAAAAAAATACTCCTGAAATCCGCATAGCTACTCCTTATTTCAAGCCTTCGCAGAATAGAACTGACAGAAAGCCTGACTACTATCTTCATGAAACTGATAAGTGGTTAGTATTCCCCCATGAACTTGAGGGACTTTCAGCTGAAGAAATTATTCAAAATAAACCTGAACTTAAAGATCTTCTCGATAAAATAACACCAAAACTTTAGCTTCTTCTCCTTTGAATGCTAATATAGCAAGGGGGAAAATATGACTTACGCACCAAATAATAGAAGTTTCTATGACGCTGACAGCCACGTTATGGAATTACCAAACTTTATCATTGATTATGCTGATAAAGAATTTAAAAACTTAATACCACCTGTTAATTACAAGGCTAGTTTGGTCACGGACGAAGAGGTAGATGCTATCGTCCAGAATGGAGGCCAACACAGCAAAGAACATAAAGATGCTCAAATTGCTCTCGGTGATAGATTAATTGTTGAATCTAAAGAAATCCAAGCTTTAGGTGCTTTCAATAAAGAAGACCGCAGCATAGCCATGGACATGCTTGGATTTAAGAAGCAATTAGTTTTTGCTACTCATAGTGTTGTAACACCTTTTAGGGATTTGAGAGGTAAAGCAAAATATGTTGATAAGCAGGGTGTACAAATTACACCTGAGTTAAGGTACGGCGCTACCAGAGCACATAACAGAGCTATGTCCGATTTCTGTTCAACCGATAATAGATTGATGGGTGTTGGGGTAATCCCACTTCATGAACCAGAACTTGCAATGATAGAATTAGATTTTGCTATTAAAGCAGGCTTAGAGGCCATATGGATTCCTCATTATGCTTGCGGTGATAGGTCACCTGGTCACCTTGCTCTTGATCCTTTTTGGGAAAAACTTTCTGAGGAAGGAATTCCTTTTCTGATGCATGTAGGAGGATCGCCCTTACAGCTTGACAAAAGTTGGTCTGATAACGGTAAGCCACCTAGCAAGGATTGGATGGGCGGAGGAGAGAATGTGCGTGCTAAAGATATGGTTGTCATGCACCAAGGTCCTGAAGTTTTCGTTTCTATGATGGTTTTGGATGGAGTTTTTGAAAGACATCCCAAACTTAGAGGGGCTAGTGTTGAATTAGGTGCAGGCTGGGTTCCTGAAATGATGAAAAGACTCGATTATGTTGTTAGAACATGGAGTCGCGTGGATAAGAACTTAAGTGAGATTAAGAGAAAACCCTCAGAACAATTGATTGAGCAGATGGCCTTTACTCCTTTCCATCACGAAGATGTAGGAATGCTTATGGACTTATCGCATCCAGAGCTGTACCTTTTTTCAAGTGATTACCCACATGTAGAAGGTACAACTGACCCAATTGGAAAGTTCGAGAGGTTTTTAACTAATCGCGATGAGATGACTAAGGATTTATTTTACTCGGAAAACTTTCTAAGACTTTTTCCCGGTTCAAGAGTTTAGATAAGTCATGACCATTCTTTCTAATGTTTTTAGAGCTTCATTCATAAGTTTTATTTTAGTTAGTTGCTCAAATGATAATTTAATTGAACTTAAAGATGAGCCAAGGGCAATCTTAATTGAAGGAAGTGGATCGTATAGTCGAGAAATCTCTACAAATAGACCCGCATCACAAATTTTCTTTGACCAAGGACTCCGTTTTGCCTGGGGTTTTTACTTTCCAGAATCTATTGCTTCCTACCAAGAAGCTTCCAGACTAGATCCTGATCATCCTATGCCATATTGGGGCATGGCTCATGCTATGGGTCCAAATCCTAATTCAAGGTATGCAAGAATGCCAGATGACCCCAAAGGGGAGGGATTAAAGGCAATTAAAAAGGCTTTAGAAAGATTAGAAAATGCTGACCCTTTAGAAAGAAGAATTATCAAGGCCATGTATGTCTTTTATGACGAAGAATCCATTCCTGATCCAGAAAAAAGAGACCAAGCTTATTTAGCTGAAATGAGAAAACTCAATAATGAATTCCCTGATGATCCAGACATAGCAGCTCTCTATGCTGGAAGTTACATGTCAATACGAAGATGGGATTATTGGGACAGTAATGGAAGTCCTAAAGGAGAAACAATAGAAGTAGCTGAGGCTTTAGAGCACATAATAAATAATGGTCAATCTCATCCAGGAGTTTACCATCTACATATTCACTTGATAGAAGCTTCTATGGAGCCTGAAAGAGCCTTAGTTTCAGCGAATGCTTTAGAGCAAACCATCCCGATTGTTGGGCATGTTGTCCACATGCCAGCACATATATATGTAAGGTTAGGTCAGTACCAGAAAGCTATTGATAGTAATATAAGATCTCAAAAGGTCGATCTTGAATTAGCCAAATTATGGGGTGATATGCCTCTACCCAATATTGGAACTTATCCTTTATCGCATAAGATACATGCCGGTCATGCACTAGATTTCATTAGGTATGCTGCTACAGTTCAAGGTAATTTTGAAATTGCAATTAAAGCAGCTTGGACTATGGCTGACAGAATAAAAGGTGAGGCCGTGATGGTCATGGGTGGTCAAAAAAGAGTATCTGCTCCATGGCTAGTATTAAAAATCTTTGGAAAGTGGGATAAGATTATTTCGTTAGAACCTGCTCATCAGGGTACTCCTTACTTAGATGGTATTTGGTCTTATGTCTTGGGAAGCGCTCATTTAGCAAAAGGAAACTTTGCTTTAGCAACAGATGAACTAAATAAATTAAAAGCCTTAGCTAATTCTCCTAATGCAGATAAGTATAGGGTTGGAGCTACACCTGCATCTTCGGTTTTGAGTGTAGCTGCATTTGGACTTGAGGGTGAATTCTTCATGGCAAAAGGAGATTACATAAATGCTATCAATTCTTTTACAAAAGGAGTCATGATAGAAGATAAAAATAATTATACTGAACCGCCAGATTGGGCGCAGCCTATGAGGCACTACCTCGGGGCGGCTTTATTAAAATCCGGTAAATTTGAAGAAGCTGAAAAGGTTTATAGAAGAGATCTAAAGTGGAATCAGAATAATGGTTGGTCTCTTTATGGCTTATACCAATCACTTGAATCGCAAGGCAAGATAGAAAAGTCCAAAGAAGTTTATAAAAAATGGAATCAAGCATGGATGGCTGCAGATATAGATTTAACAGCATCTCATCTCTAATTTTATTAATAGGTAGTTAAATGCAAAATAAAATAATTTATGGAGTGCCTTTTTCTCAGCCCGTGAGAGCTGTTTTATGGCTGTTGTTAATTAAACAGACTCCTTTTGAGCTTAAATTAATAAATCCAGGTTCCTCTTCAGAAGGAGGGAGTCGACATCCTGAATATCTTAAAAAGTTTCCTACAGGAACTATTCCAAGTTTTGAGGATACGGAAACAGGATTTGTTGTTTCAGAATCTCACGCAATCATGTGCTACCTATGCAATAAATACGGTTGGAATGATTTATATCCAAGTAATCCAGAAGCAAGAGCTAAAGTAGATTCCTATCTTCATCTTCATCATCGAAACGTAAGAGAATCATCTATTTCATTGGTTGCACCAAAGGTAAGAAAAGATCTTAATTTCTCAGAAGATTTTCTACAAGCATCTAAAGCTACTATAGAAAAATCTTTTCAAGCAATTGACACTGGATGGTTAAATAATTCACGTTATTTAGCTGGAGACAATCTAACCATTGCTGATATATCTGCTTATGTTGAGATGGGCCAACTTCAAAGTATGTTTACCAACGTTTATGATTTTGAATCTTATCCTAATATAAAAAGATGGCTTATCGAAATGAGGAAAGTTGATTTTCATGATGATATTCATGTCGCTTTATATGAATTAGGAGATATTAGTAAAGAAGCTCCACCGATGGAAACTATCAAAAATGCTAACAAAAAAGCTTATATAGCTATTCAAGAAAAGTTAGCCAATATGAAATAAAACAAAATAAATATATGAAAAACTTTGAAGGAAAAACAGCTGTCATAACAGGAGCGGCAAGTGGAATTGGAAAGGCATTAGCTGAAAAATTTGCCCAAGAAAAGATGCAAGTAGTTCTTGCTGATATTGAAGAAGAGGCATTAGAAAAAACAGTAGAGAGTCTTAGACAATATCAACACAGAGTTATAGGAATTAAGACAGATGTATTAGTAGAAGATTCAATTAAAGAATTATTTTCAAAGGCGACCGAAGAGTATGGAAATATTCATGTCTTATGCAATAACGCTGGAATAGGTGCTAATTCAGGAAGTAAGGCAATTTGGGAAATTGAGAATCATGATTGGGATTGGGTTATGGGCGTGAACTATCATGGGGTTCTTAAGGGCATACAAACTTTTCTTCCTCATATGTTGGAACATGGCGAAGAAGGTCATGTAGTGACCACAGTCTCTATGGCTGGATTACTTCCAGGGGCTGGTACTTACGGGGTGAGTAAACATGCGGTGATGGCCCTTACAGAGGGCTTAAGTAGAGATTTAATTGCTAGAGGAGCAAAAATTAATGCCTCAGTATTATGCCCCGGTTTTGTCGATACCAATATTGATAAATCTGAAAGAAACCGACCAAGCCATTTAGGAGAAGCTCAAGAAGTTAAACCAGAAATTGGAGCAGAAATTATGTCAGCAATGCTTCGCCAAGGTAAGAAACCTCAAGAAATTGCTGAGATTGTTTTTGATGCCATAAAAGAAAATATCTTTTATATTCTGTCTCATCCTGCATGGGATGACTCCTTGAAATCACACTTTGAAAATATACTTTCACGAAAAGAGATAAGACAAAACTCCGAAGAAGAGATGGCTAAATTCTTTTCTTCTAGAGAGGATGGAGAAAAATACTAACAACATGACAGAGATAACAGACAAACTTAATCTTCCTTGTGGAGCGCAAATAAAAAATCGTATTTGCAAGGGCGCTATGACCGAAGGATTGGCTGATGAGCAAAATAGAGCTACTACTAAACATGTTAATTTATATGATCGATGGTCTTCAGGCGGTTCAGGAATCTTGCTAACTGGAAATGTGCAAGTTGATCATCGCTATCTCGAAAGGCCTGGTAATGTTGTAATTGAGGGACCCCAAACGAATGAACAATTATCAAGATTAATTGCTTATGCTGAAGCGGGTACAAAGAATAACACTCATTTATGGATGCAAATATCCCACGCTGGAAGACAAACTCCTGCTGCGGTTGCAGAAACTCCTGTAGCACCATCCGAAGTCCAGCTTCAAATGCCGGGAGCTCAATTTGGCAAACCCCGTGCTTTAGCTCATGAGGAAATTTTAGATATTGTTCAGAAATTTGCACACTGCGCCAGGATAGCTAAAGATACTGGATTTACTGGTGTTCAAATTCATGGAGCTCATGGATATTTAATATCAGAATTTCTTTCACCTGATATAAATTTACGAGAGGATGAATGGGGTGGAACTTTAGAAAAGAGAGCAAAATTTTTACTGGAAATAGTTAGAGCTGTAAGAGAAGCCGTAGGAGTAAATTTTCCAATATCCCTAAAATTAAATTCTGCAGATTTTCAAAAAGGAGGATTTTCACATGAAGATGCCATTCAAGTCGCTACTTGGTTAAATGAAGAAGGATTAGATCTTCTCGAAATTTCAGGAGGTACATATGAACAACCTCATTTGGTGGGTATTGATATGGGCCTTAACCCTGAAAGGGCTGAAAAAAGACGTGAGAGCACAATTGCTAGAGAAGCTTACTTCTTAGATTATGCAAAAGACATTAGAAATGTTTTCAATGGTCCCTTAATGGTTACTGGAGGATTCAGGACTTCTAAAGGTATGAATGATGCTCTAAATGAGAATGCATGCGATGTTATTGGAATAGCGAGACCTTTTTGTATTGATTCTAATATTGCAAATAAACTACTTGATAAAGATTTAATAGAAACTCCAACTTTAGAGAAAACAATGCAAGTCGGCCCTGGTTTATTAGGGCTAAATTCACCTTTTTCAGTCATTAAAGGTATTAATGGATGGGGCCAACAAGCTTTTTGGTGTCTCAATCTAATTAGAATGGGGGAAGGTTTAGATCCAGATCTAGATTTAGGGGTTTTTAGAGCCTTTATGCAATATCAGAAGAGTGAAAAAAATGCTGCAATGCAATACAAGGAATACAGGGACAGTGTTTAGTAAATAGAATATAGAGCTATTTCTATGATTCTTATATTAATAATCTCTCAACAAAAAATGTTGTAATATATTCTTTTAATTAACTTATATTACAAGCATGAATATAGAAGCAGATTTTAATTACAGAAAACCTCTAAAAGAAAATGAGGCGAAACCGGCATTTGGACTTAGTGAACCTGATGAAAGTATGCCAGATCATAAATCCTATAAAAAGGTTGTCCATGATGCTCGCGAATCAAATTTTGATATCACAATGGGCGGTTTTGAACTCATCAAGCATGAATCCCAAGTAAAAGATTTTTTTGACGACGAAGAAGTGGCTCGTATTTATTACGATGAAATGAGTACTTACGTCAAAGAAAAAGTAGAGGCAGATACAGTTCACATTATTTCTCATATATCCAGAAATGAAGCCCAAGCCGATTCTGGAGAAAGAAAAGGTGGGCATAGACTTGTCCATAATGATTTCACCACTAACTTCGGTGCCACTCTGGACCCTTTTTTAAAAGAGACTGGCCTTAAACCAAAAAGAGTTATTGTTTATAACCTTTGGAGAAGGTTTGATAAAGACGGAGTTGATACTCCTTTTGCAGTATGTGATAAAAGAACAGTGTCTGAAAAAGAATTAATACCTACAGATTTATTTAATTATCTTCCTGGTCAGGAGGAAGCACTAACGGTTGAAATTTGTCAGTCATCTCATAATGATTCACATAAATGGTACTTTTATCCAGAAATGAACAAAGATGAAGTACTTATGTTTAAAACATATGATTCTGATGAACAACCTTTTATTCCAACCTTACATAGTGCGTTTGATTACCCGGAAACTCCTGAAGGAGCATCACCAAGAAAGAGTATAGAGGTAAGAGCAGTTTGTTTCTTTAATTAAACCCGAATGAAAAATACTACCTACGAAGTTAAGAATTCAGATGAATACCTTTCTAAAGCTAGGGAGGTAATACCAGGAGGAATCTTTGGCCACTATAAATACGCCGTCAGAGATTCTGGCCCAAAATTTTTCTCGAAATCTGAAGGAGCTTATTTTTGGGATCTAGATGACAATCGTTATGTAGATCTAATGTGTGGTTATGGCCCTTCGATACTTGGATACAATAATCCTGAAGTTGAAGAAGCATTTCAGTTATCTTCTGACAAAGGGAATACTGTTAGTATTGCCTCTCCAGTCATGGTTGATCTCGCTTCAAAATTGGTCGATATGATTGATATTGCTGACTGGGCTCTTTTTGGAAAAAATGGAGGTGACGCAACTAGCTTGGCAGTAATGATAGCCAGAGAATTTACCAAAAAAGAAAAAATAATAAAAATAGATGACGGCTATCATGGAGTAGCTCCTTGGATGCAAGATGAGAGTCGACCAGGAATCATTCCTTCTGACAATCAGCACATCCTCAAAGTAAAATGGAATGATATAGATCAATTGGAAAATTTACTTCAGGATCAAGGCAACAAAATAGCGTGTTTTATATCTTCACCTTACGATCATCCTGTTTCCCGAGATAATTCCTTACCAGAGGATGGTTACTGGAAAAAAGTTACAAGTTTATGTAAAAAATATGGTGTTTTAACTATTGTCGATGATGTGCGAGCTGGATTTAGAATAAATCTGAAAGGTTCAAATGTCACTTTTGGCTTCTCTCCGGATATGATCTGTTTTGGTAAGGCTATTGCAAATGGTCATCCTTTGGCCGCCCTGGTTGGAACAAATGAGTTAAAAGAAGCTGCAGAGAGAGTTTACTTCACCGGTACTCAATTTTTTAGCGCTCCGCCAATGGCCGCTGCTATTGCTACTCTGAATGAATTAGAAAAGGTGGATGCACCTTCTAAGCTAAAACAATACGGAGAAGATCTTAATAATCGCTTGGTACAAGTTGCACAAAAAAAAGGTTTCAATTTAATAGCTTCAGGCATCCCTTCAATGCCTTACTATCGACTCGAAGGTGTAAGTTTTGAAACTCACTTTCAATGGATAGATGAGTGCGTAAAGCGAGGAGTCTACATGCTCGGTTATCATAATCATTTTATATCTCTAGCACATAGTCTCGAAGATATAGACTTTATAGAGAATGCTGCTAGCCAAGCATTCGATAGCCTATAGAAGGCAAGTGCTCTCTAGAAGAAATTTTTTAAAGACATCTGCAGTCTTGGCTACTTTGCTTGCAGGTGGTTATATTTTCCGAAGCCCAAGTAATACTAAAGTTAAACATATCTTGTGTTCTGCAAGCCATGAAAAGCTTGCGGTATCTACGTCTCTATCTAAAGGGGTTTCAAGTCTTGATCTAATACTTGATGGCAAAATTAAATCAACTGGAAAGCGAATCGATAGGGAAGGGAAGCACTGGCAATTTGTAGTCAATAAATTAACGTCAGATAAGACTTATGAATTGCAATTAACTTCACAAGAACAACCTCTATATAGTGCATGGAAATTAAAAACTTTTCCAAATCCAGAATCTGAAATAACTAAAGTCTCCATGATGACTTTCACTTGCCCTGGCGGCGGAGATGGCTTTAAGGCTTCTGGTAGAGAGTTTTTTAAACCATTTAAATTTAGGCAAAAAATATTTGATGAGGGCCTGTCTAATAAACCTGACTTTGCTATCTCCATTGGAGATCACGTATATTGGGATTTAAGAAGAGAGGATTCACCGCCTGTTGGACGTAACAGTAAATTAATAAAGTTTTTTTTAGGGGGCTATTTAAAATTCAGATATGGCTCTTTTAACAGATTGGAAAATGCTAATAGTTCAACTAATGAGTCAGTCCTCAAGAAAATTGGCAATGAACAAATTGCTTCTTTGTATGGTACTAGATTTAAAAGTACACCTATTTTCTTCATCCCAGATGATCATGATTATTTTGAAAATGATGATGCAGAAGAAGATCTAGTTACTTTCCCAGCTGACGCATTTAGTCGTGGAGCATTTGAAAAGATGGCTGATCTCTTTTATCCGCCATTACTCGATACTCCCGATGACAAACCAGGAAGAAAAATAGGAAGAATAAGGTATGGCAATGCCTTTGAAGGTCTTTTGGCAGATTGTGCAGGCAATATGACCTTAGGTAATGAAAAAGCTGTTCTGATTTCTGACCAAGATGAAAAATGGCTTCTCTCAAGAATTGATAATTCTAAAGCTAAACATTTGGGTTTTATTCCCTCTCACCCTCTTGGCTATACAGCAGGTAAATGGAGGGAATGGTATCCTGATGTAGTGGCTGAAGAAGGGGCTTCAGGCATAGTCGTAAACGAACTTCTATCTGGATTGAAGGGAAGACTGACCACTCAAGCCAACAAATATCTATGGCAAGAAGGTTGGTTTTTGCAACACCAGCGTATTTTAGAATCATTGGCTAAAAGAGAGGGTTCAAGATTTATATTCTCAGGTGATATCCATGCTATGGGAGCAAGCGAAATATTAGAATCTGCTGACTTGAAAATTAAAAATTATGTTAAAACTTTCTTAGTAGGTCCAATCAGCAGTTCTACCGGAACTTGGCCTTCTTTTGCTAGAGGCATAACTGCAGATAATCCTGATTATTTACTTTGTAATCAAATTTCTCCTGTAAAGGAAGTGAATGGTTTTACTATTTTTAACTTGATTGATGATCAGGCAATAGCATTGCTTAATTCATGCGGCGGTCATAACCCTGAAGATGAAGAGACCGGTAAAATAATCTCTCAGGATAAGATTTATATATGAAATTATTAAATACAGATATAAGAATTTCACCCAAATATATAAAATTAATATGCAAATTTCTTAAGTTATGCTCGAAGTAGAGTTAGAACTTTTCTTTCTTATTATTGTTCTAGCAACCTTTGCAACAGCTTTCCTTTCTTCTATTTTTGGAATGCTGGGTGGATTAATTCTCATGGGGATTTTGGTGAGTTTACTGCCAGTTGCGCCCGCTATGGTTCTCCACGGTCTCATACAGACAACTTCAAATGGATATAGGGCTTGGCTAAATAGAAATGATATCAATTGGCAGGTTATCTCTAGTCTTTTATTTGGAAGTATTTTTTCTTTAATCATTTTATTCTTTATAGCATTTCAACCAAATCAGATAACTGTCATTTTTGCACTTGGCATTTTGCCTTTCATTGCCTGGTTAGTTCCGAAAGAACTTTCTTTAGATATCACCAAGCCTCCTATAGCAGTCCTGGCTGGTTTTGTAGTTGTTTTTACCAATCTGATTGCTGGAGTAGGTGGTCCATTGCTTGATATTTTCTTTCAAAGAGTAGAAATGACACGCCATCAAGTAGTAGCAACTAAAGCAGTTGCACAAACGATTGGTCATATTTCTAAAATAGTCTTCTTTGGAGGTCTGATTGTCTCTTTCAGTTTCGAAAACTGGCCTGATCCTTTATTGTTAGCAACTGCAGTTGTGCTTTCTGTGATAGGAACTACTCTAGGAAAGAGAGTTTTAGATATAATAGATGATGATATTTTTTTCCGATGGACACAAATCATAATCCTGTCTGTAGGAGCCCTATTTATAATCAGAGGTCTTTATCTGCTTGTGTGATAAGAGGAAGACTTCCATTGAGAGACATATGAAAAGATTAGAAGATAAAGTTGCAATTATTACTGGAGCCACTGGTGGTATTGGCAGGGCTGCTGTTGAGTTATTTATCAAAGAAGGTGCAAATGTTGTCATGGTAGATCTTAATGAAGACGCCTTGATAGAAGTATCAAATAAAATTAATTCTAATAAATTAAGTTACTTTCAAGGAGATGTGAGCATCCTTGCAGATAATAAAAGGGCTGTTGAATTAGCTATTGAGCGACATGGAGGTTTAGATGTATTCATTGCAAATGCAGGAGTGGCTGGAGATGTACAACCAATAACTGAATATGACGAAGAAACTTTCGATAAGGTAATGGCGGTTAATGCCAAAGGTCCATTTTTAGGCCTTAAAGCAGCTATTCCGCATATGAGTGAAAGAGGTGGAGGAAGCTTTGTTGTTACTTCAAGCGTTGCTGGTGTTACAGGTGCTTCACTTTTATCCCCATATGTTATGAGCAAACATGCCGTAGTAGGCTTGATCAAGTCTGCTGCAAAGGAATGTGCGGATATGAATATTCGAGTTAATTCTGTAAATCCTTCTCCTGTAGAAACCAACATGATGAGAGTTTTAGAAGATGGCATGAATGATATAAATGAAGAAGACAATCCTAAAACCCAGATAGAACAAACAATTCCATTAAAGAGATATGCAGAACCAATAGAAATAGCAAATTTATTATTATTTCTATCTGGTGACGAGAGTGAATTCATAACTGGTTCCGTTCATATGATTGATGGAGGATTCACTGCTTAATATGTCAAAAGGAATAGCCATACACTGGTTCAGACAAGATCTTAGAATTAAAGATAATCCATCATTAGAGGCTGCTAGTCAGTATGAATCAATCATCCCTGTTTATATCTTAGATGATGTTAATTCTGGTGAATTTGCTATGGGAGCGGCTAGTAGATGGTGGTTACATAAATCTCTAGAGAAACTGAATGAAAGCTTGGGAGGAAATTTATTAATTTATAAAGGAAATCCCTCTGATATTTTTAATAATATTATGAAGGAAGAAGATATCTCTTATATTTCCTGGAATAGATGCTACGAGCCTTGGAGGATAGATAGAGATAAAGCTGTAAAGAAAGATCTTGAGAGTCAAAATATTAATGTCGAGAGTTTCTCAGGTGCTTTACTCTGGGAGCCTTGGAAGATCTCAAAAGATGATGGAACCCCTTATAGGGTATTCACTCCATTTTATAAGAAGGGATGCTTGAATGCGGACGAACCTAGATTTCCAACTAGTTCTTTGAATCTCGATAATCTGTATACGAATAAATTGAATTCAGAAAGTATAGAAAATCTAGATCTAATACCTGAAATAGACTGGTATAGAGATTTTGAACCTGAGTGGAGCCCTGGCGAAGAAGGGGCTGATCAAAGCCTAGAAGAGTTTTTAGATTCAGGCTTAATGAACTATAAAGAAGGCCGAAATTTCCCATCTAAAAAATTTGTATCGAGACTCTCCCCCCATTTACATTTTGGAGAAATTTCTCCTAATGAAGTCTGGTACAGAGCGAAAACAAAGGAGACAGAAGAGGGTATTGAAAAAAGTCTAGCTCACTTTCATAGTGAATTGGGATGGCGTGAATTTTCGTCTTATCTTCTTTATCATTTTCCAGATTTACCCAAAGTGAATTTTCAAAAGAAATTTGATATTTTTCCATGGAAACAGGATGCGACGCTCCTTAAACTCTGGCAGTCAGGAAATACTGGATATCCAATTGTTGATGCTGGCATGAGAGAGCTTTGGAAAACGGGATATATGCATAATAGACTAAGGATGGTAGTAGGTTCTTTCTTGGTAAAAAACTTACTTATTCATTGGCAGGAAGGAGAAAGATGGTTCTGGGATTGCCTGGTAGATGCAGATTTAGCAAGTAATAGTGCTAGTTGGCAATGGGTAGCTGGGTCAGGAGCTGATGCGGCTCCATATTTTAGAATATTTAATCCTATTACTCAGGGATTGAAGTTTGATCCAGATGGCGAATACACAAAGAAGTATGTCCCTGAGCTTAAAGATTTACCAAATAAATATCTTTTTAGTCCGTGGGAGGCTCCAAAAGAAGTACTTGAGTCTGCTGGGATAGAGCTAGGTAAGGACTATCCTGAGCCTATTGTTGATTTAAAAATTTCAAGAGAAATTGCCTTAGAGGCTTTTGCTACTACAAAAAAAGATATTAATGAGTAATCAAGAAACCAATAAACAAGAATCATCGGGAATTTCTTGGACTTGTCGTCATACATGGAGGCAGTCATCGATCAATACACTATGGTGTCTGCTAGGGTGCTCAATTGGAGATTTCGGAACTATATTATTTTTTCAAATCAATGAAATATCATTTCCATTACTAGGAATTATGACTTTAGCCATTATCAATGGCTTGATAACTTCCATCATTCTGGAAACTATTATCCTCTCTCGTCAGATGAATTTAAAAGAGGCATTCAGCACTGCTACAGGTATGTCGCTGATTTCTATGATCTCTATGGAGATGGCTATGAATACTGTTGACGTTATTTTTGCTGGAGGAGTTTTGGTCATATGGGTTGTACCTTTAATGTTAATAGCAGGGTTTATTACACCTTTACCTTACAACTACTATAGATTGAAAAAATATAATATCGCCTGTCATTAGCTATGTCTGGTGAAACTAATCTAGAGAAGATTTTAAAAAATCTTGATCCGTATATTGTTAAAGAATCTTTCGTTTTTATGACCTCAGATGCTGAGCCTACAAATTTATTTAAAACTTTAAATCCAATAGCTACCTTCATGGAAGATGAAGGACTGACACTAGTAATCACACAACATTGTGCAGATAAAAATGATATAAAATATGATTCAGTTTTTAAATGTATTTCTTTGGGAGTTCATTCAAGTCTTGAAAGCTATGGACTCATTTCTACCATTTCTAATAAGTTGACTAAATCTAATATTTCTACAAATGTATTTTCAGGCTACTTCCATGATCATATTTTTGTAGAAAGTAATAAGGTCAATAAAGCCTTAAAGGTAATATCTTCAATAAGTATTTTCTAAAACCGTAACTTTATTTTTATGTTTATAATGAATAAAAATAATCAAAGGAGAGAATTATGTTAAAACTGCATTTTGCACCAAACTCAAGAGCCGGAAGGATTCTTTGGTTGCTTGAAGAGCTTGGATTGCCTTATGAACTAAACAATATGGCATTTAGTCCTACAGATCTAAAGTCAGATGAGCATAGAGCAAGACATCCACTAGGCAGAGTACCTGTCCTAGAAGATGGTGACACACAAATCTGGGAATCTGGAGCAATAACAGACTATATTCTTGAAAAACATAAAAACGGTGGATTAAAGCCTTCTGTTGATTCTGAACATTTTGCTAAATATCTTCAATGGTTTCATTATTGCGAAGGTATGGTTATGCCACCAATGAACACAATAGTTGTTCATACTATTATTCTCCCTCCTGAAAGAAGAGATGAAACGGTACTAGGTCAAGCTCAGAGGCTTCTTGCCAATGCCTTAAAACCAGTTAACGAAGATCTTGAGGGTAAGGATTATCTAATAGGTGATTTTTCGGGTGCAGATATTATGTTGGGGCATTCTTGTTTTATGAGTAATAGATTGGGTTGTGTCTCAGATGAAATGACCAACATAAAATCATACGTAGAAAAAATTGAAAGTCGCCCGGCTTTTAAGAAGGCTATTGAGACTCAATAAGATTTGTCAGAAATAAGGATATTTTCTTATCTTCCAAATCCTAGAGTTTGGAAATCACTCATAACTGCAAAACTTGCTGGTGTAGAAATTGAAGTAATAGGTGATAAACCAAAAGAATTATCAAAATGGTTATGGGACTTTGATGCACGGATTATATCTGATGAAGATAAATTAGAGCTTGATTCTTTTAAAAGAAAAGGGAAAAGAGGTTTTGAAGGTCATCTTTATAAAACTGATAGTTTTATCAAAGAACATCCATTTGGAACAGTGCCTGCGGCATTTGTAGGTGATGAAAGAATGGGTGTTTTCGAATCCAATAGTATTTTGAGAGCTGTTGCTAGACAAAGTAAAGATTCTTCATTATACGGGGGAAAAAACATAAGTCTTCAATCAAGAATAGATAGTTTTTTAGACGTCAATTTAGTTTTTTCAAGAGAATTCCAAGTTTATCTGTTGGAGATGGATACTGTACTTCACTCGACTTACAAGAGAATGAAAGAAGCTTATGAGTTTTATCTTAATGGCGTGGAAGAGGCTCTGTCGATATCGAATTTTATAGTTGGTAATGAATTGACGATAGCTGATATTTCCTTTGTTTGTGAGTTATCACAATTTTTAAGAGAAGGTCATTATGTAGAAGCTCTCAAGAAGGCTGATCTCATTCCCATTAGTCATAGTTTCCAAACAGACTATCCATTGTGTTTTTCTCATCTCAAGACACTCTCTAAGAAAAAAGAATTCTCAGAAATCATGGGCTCTTATCTAGACTGGTATAAAATGTAGATTATTTTATGGATTATGTTGCATTAGCAGTTCCTTTTTTTCTACTAGCTCTGATAGTAGAGTTTATCTATGGGTGGTTAACAAAAAAAAATACCTATCGATTAAATGACACAATTAGCAGTTTATTTATGGGCTCTTTAAGAGGCGCTAGTTCTGTTTTAAAAATTGGTTTTAGTGGTTTTATTTATTACCACATAGAGACCTATTTTTCTCTATGGAGGATGAATAGTGAGCTAATAATTACTTGGATCTTTGCTTTCATAGCATACGACTTTTTTTATTATTGGTTCCATCGAATCAGTCATGAGAGACAAATTTTTTGGGCTTCTCACGTAGCACATCACCAAAGCGAAGAGTACAACCTTTCAACTGCCTTGAGACAAACGGGCACTGGATTTCTTATATCCTGGGTCTTTTATATCCCTTTATTCTTAATAGGTGTTCCATCTTATGTAATGGTGTCTGTAGCTTCTATAAACTTAATCTACCAATTCTGGGTTCATACAAGACATATACCCAAACTTGGTTGGTATGAATGGATCTTTGTTACACCTTCAAATCACAGAGTTCACCATGCACAAAACGATCTTTATATAGATAGAAATTATGGTGGTGTCTTTGTTATATGGGACAGACTATTCTCAACATTTCAAGAAGAGCATGAAGATGAAGAATGTGTATATGGAATTAGAGGTTCAATTAAAACTTTTGATCCTTTGAAAGCAAATTTCCATATTTATTCAAAGATCTTTAAAGATATTGCTTATTCCTTAACTTTTTCTAATTTAATTAATGTTTTAACCGCTAGAACAGGCTGGTCTCCTGATGGAAGCATGAAAGGCTCATCTAAAGAAAAATTTAATATGGAAGAATTTAGTAAGCACAATCCTGAAACTGGTAAATTCATAAAATTTTATGCTTTAGTACAATTCCTTTGTATGACCTACGCTGCGGTAGTTATTTTCCCCAGTAATTCTCTAGAATATTATCAAGGAGTGATTTTACTATCTGTTGTCAGCTTTTCTATGTACTGCACAGCTAAATGGTTAGATGCAGAAAGAATACTCATGCTTGAATATCTAAGAGTAACTATGATTTTTGGTTGTGTAGCCTATCTCTACTTCATTAGCCCTGAGATGCTTCTTCTCTATGTTTTATTTACATACTTAATTATCAATATTGTATTTCTTCCCTTTCTTAGAAAAGCTATTTGAACTAACGTATGGATATTCTTGAAAATTGGATTCAAACATTTCCTGATTTTCCTTCTAAAGGTATTCTTTTTAGAGATATCAGTCCTCTGTTAGCTGATGCACAAGCCTTAAAGATAGTAAAAGAAAAACTATGTGAGAGCATTCAGCCCTTAAGACCAGATTTTATTGCAGGCATTGATGCTAGAGGTTTTCTATTTAGCACTTTAGTTGCAGAGTCCTTGGGTATTGGATCGTTGATGATAAGGAAATCTGGCAAGCTTCCTGGAGAATTGGTTGAAAAAAGCTATAACCTTGAGTACGGATCGAATACTTTGAGCATGCAAAGGATTGACCTACATAAAAAAAAGGTGCTGATAATAGATGATTTATTGGCGACTGGCGGTTCAATGAAATGTTCTAAAGATTTACTGGAAAGCCAAAATGCACAGGTTGTAGGAGGCGCTGTAATTATTGAACTAAAGTCGCTGGGTGGAGCTGTTTTATTAGATGTACCAATTATTAGTTTACTAAGTTATGACGATTAAAGTAAATAAAGAGGAAACTTTAATAGCGGTGGCACTCGAAGATGAAATAGGTAGAGACCTTTTAACAGGATGGAGGGTTGTCTATACAGGAATAGGCAAAGTGAATGCTTTAATCACACTAGGAAAAGCTATAAGGGAAAAAAGGCCAAAGTACATAATTAATTTTGGCACCGCAGGATCATCAAGTCCAGATTTGAGTGGTCTTCATGAAGTTACATTATTTAAGCAAAGAGATATGGATGCAAGTCCTTTAGGCTTTGAAATAGGAGAAACCCCTTTAGATCAAATTGGTAATATCAGCTTGAATAGAGATGGTCTTAGCTGCGGCACTGGAGATAGTTTTGTTAATTCTATTCAAGACATAGATACCGATTTGTATGACATGGAGTCCTATGCCATCGCAAAATTATGTCTTATTGAGGATATAGGCTTCCTTTGCTTCAAATACATTAGTGACAAAGCTGATGAAAAGGCATCCACAGACTGGCAAAAAAATGTTTCAGATGGTGCTAAATTTTTTAAAAGATTATTGGATTCTTTAAATGAGTGATCTAAAAATAGTTGCTTATCAAGAGCAATATAAATTAGATTTTGAACTTCTTAATAGACAATGGATAGAGGAATATTTCGAAATGGAAGAAGAGGATCTAAGTATCTTACAAAATCCTCATAGCTATGTTTTGGAAAAGAACGGAGAAATATTTTTTGCTATCAAAGGAGGCAAAGTGGTCGGAACTGCGGCAATGGTACCTACTGAAATTGGAATATTTGAATTAGCAAAAATGGCAGTTGAAAAAAATCATCAGAATCATGGAATTGGTAAGCAGTTATTAAAAAGGTGTATAAAATTTGCGAAAGAGAGGGAAGCAAGTGAGATTTTTTTGATCACAAATGACATTCTGAAGCCTGCTCTTAATTTATATCTTTCTTGTGGTTTTGAATTAAATGCCCAGAATGATGATAATAGATACCTAAGGGGTAATACTAAAATGAACTTAATTCTTGGAGAGAAATAAAATGATAAATTTAGATTTAACGGGAAAAAGGGCTGTAGTCACTGGTGCCAGTCTGGGCATTGGAGAGGCTGCAGTAAAAATGCTTGCTGAACATGGAGCTAATGTTTCTTTTTGCGCAAGAAGTTCGGAATCAATAGACAAGCTGGCATCTTCAGATATAAAGAATGGCTCTATAAAAGGCTTTGTAGCAGATATGGGAAAAAAAGACTCTACCCAAGATTTCATAGATAACGTTCTTTCTGAAGGGAATGTAGATATTTTAGTAAATAATGTTGGTGCTTCACCTTCAAGAAATTTTCTTTATATGACTGATGAAGACTGGCAGGAACTTCACGAGCTGAACCTTTTATCTGCCGTTAGATGCACTAGATCTTTCCTTCCAGGAATGCGAGAAAAAAAATGGGGAAGGGTGGTTATGATTTCAAGTTCAGCCGGCAAATATCCCAATGCAGCATTAATAGATTATGGGGCAACTAAAGCGGCTATGATTTCTATTTCTAAATCTCTTGCAAGAAAATATGGACCAGACGGTGTTTTAATTAATTCCGTATTGCCGGGTTTAATACATACTGCTATGTGGGAAAGGGCAGCAACCGAGATTGCTGAAGCCACTGGAGGAAATATGGAAGATGTCATTAAAGGAAACGGTGCATCTGTTCCCGTAGGTAGATATGGCACTTCTGAAGAGGTAGCCTCACTCATTACATTTTTGTGTTCAGAAGCGGCTTCCTACGTGAGTGGCACTTCTATTGAGGTTGATGGAGGCCAGTCAGGTCATATATAGATGAATCAATTCCTGGGTTCTTGTCACTGTAAGCTAATAAAGTTTAAGTTTTTTACTGATCAAATTTTAGATGAACTTTATACGTGTAATTGTTCGTTGTGCCTCAAGAAATCAGTCATCATGAAGCCAATCAAGAAAGAAGATTTTTATCTTTTGTCAGGAGAATCCACTCTTAATAATTACCAATGGAACAAGAACATAGCAAAGCATTATTTTTGCACTTTTTGTGGCGTATATACTCATCATCTACGGAGAAGAGATCCCTCACAGATAAGTATAAATATTATGTGTGTTGATGATATATTGTTGCCATCTACTATAAAAATTAACCAAGTTGATGGAGCAAGTCACGATTAAGATTTATGTTAATTTATAAAAAACCGAATTACTTACTTTTGAAAGCATCTTTGCTTCTTTCCCTGATAGTTTTCTCAGCCTATTTATTGTATTACTTAGGCTTATTCGGATTAATTATCGAATCAGACAAAAGCAAAATATCTTTAGTGATTTTATTAATCTATTTTATCTCTAGTGTGCACTGGTTTTTTAATGCCTTATCTTTAGATAAAGAGATTTCAAGTATAGATAGCCCTAATGAGAACACCCTAATCGGTAGATTTATAAAAGAAATAGAGCTTAAAAGTGAATATGGTTCTTTAAATAAACTATCTTTGCTTGAAGATGAACTTTCTAATAGACACTCTATAGGCTACTTGATTGTAGATATTCTTCTAAAGCTTGGTTTAACTGGAACCGTGATCGGCTTTATCCTAATGCTGCTCCCAATTGGAGAAATTAGAGATTTTGATCCTCAGATACTTCAAAAGTTACTTTCGACCATGAGTGGTGGAATGGCAGTTGCTTTGTACACAACTCTTACAGGGCTTATAACGAGTATGCTCCTTAAATTTCAATATTTTTTATTAGATTCAAGCTTGAGTCAGACATTAAATCACCTTAATTCAAAGTACCCATGAAGAATAAAATCCTTTTGAAATCTGAAGAACAGGATGTTTTTACAGATCTCCTCTTTAATGCACTGCTCGGTTTTGCTTTCATGTTTGCAATAGCGTTTATGTTGATAAATAGCTCAGAAGAATCTGGCAATATTAATACAAAAGCCGAGGTGTTAATCTCTGTCCAATGGCCTGACGAGCATCCTGATGATGTAGATGCTGTGGTAGAGGATCCTCAGGGAAAATTAGTTTGGTATCACAATAGAGACTCAGGCTTAATGCATTTAGATCGGGATGACAGAGGAAACCTAGCAGATAATATCAATCTGAAAGGTGATGTTGTTTCTAGTCCAATTAATCAAGAGACAATAACTGTAAGAGGGTTACAGACCGGAGAATATGTAATTAACCTCCTTCATTATAAGTCTAACTTTAAAGAACCATTGCCCGTGACTGTGAAGGTAGAAAAATTAAATCCTTCAGTAGAGCTTATTTATTATGGCCAACATTTTCTTAATGGAGTAGGGGATGAGATTACCGCTCTAAGATTCTTTGTAAATGGAGATAAAGAGGTTTCTGATACCAATCAAATCCCTAAAAGACTTCTTACAAAAGCACTCGGATCTAAATAATCATGCTAGAAGAAAGGATCTTATTGACTTTGTCTTACGTAATCATTTCAGCCTTGTTGTTGATATTTTGTTTTTATACTGGTTTTTCTAAAAAGATAAAATTAACCGGTATTGTTGTTTTAACTTTCTTTTATATATTTAGTTGGAAGGGGTATGAGGGAATATTAGGCTGGCCAACTTCAGAAGAATTACCTGAACTATTTAATATTAATTGGGTTGTAATACAAGAACCTAACAAAGCACAGAGCAATGAAGGAAGTCTTTTCCTTTGGGTTAGTGAAGTTGATGAGTTTAATAAATCATTTGGTGATCCCAGAGCCTATAGGTTGGTCTGGAATGATAACAACCACAAGAAGGCACAAGATGCTCTTCATAAAATTAAAGAGGGTCAGCAACTTAATGGAAAAAAATCTTATGGTGTCTTAAATAAAGACAATGAAGGAAAGGATTCCGATGTTTACGACATTCAGGAAGGGGATCTGGAATTAGGGAGCCCTTCATTTGAATTTATTGAAGTGCCCCCATTAGATTTGCCTGCTAAAACAATGATCTTAGACCAGTAAGCTACTCCTCTTCTTGTCCAAACCAAGTAAATTGAGGAGCTTCCAAGTTACCAAGAGCCACTTCTCTATCTTCATGAGCTCTTGCTTTGACATAATGATGAATATTTTCTACTTCCTGTTCAGAAAGAACATCTGAGAATGACGCCATACCGTTACTTGCAAGCAGGCCTTCTAAAACAATTTGATTAAATGCATCATGAGTACCAGCAGACATTTTCCTTAAGTCAGGTATGCCACCAGCAGATTTAACAATAAATCCGTGACAAACTGCACAATAATCATTGTAGTTGCCTTCTCCATTTTGCAATTGATCAATGCTAACTTGCACTAGTTTCTGTTCTGGAATTGTTTTATCTCTTACATTTGGAATAGGGAGAGTTTTTTGACCCCCAAGCTTGAAAGTAAGCATTCTTCCAAAATTATTATACGTTAGAGAGGCTTGTACCTCTATCGGTGGTAAAGGCTCCCCACCAAACATATCACCACCACCAGAGCCAGTGAGGATTGATACATATTGTTCTCCATCAATTTCAAAAGTGATGGGAGGAGCAAGCATTGAGGTGTATGTATTGAATTCCCAAAGCCTTTCTCCTGTTTCTTTGTCATAAGCAGAAAACATTCCTAATGCATCTCCTTGGAATACCAGTCCACCAGCTGTACCAAGGACACCGCCATTCCAGTAATGGGGAATAGGCACTGACCATTTTGTTTCACCTGTAAGGGGATCAAAGGCTTTTAGAAAACCTCCAGGTTTTGGTTGTGATTCTAGATTATTTAAAATATTTTGAGCTAACGAGCTCATTTCTATACCCATATTCCATCTTCCCGGATCTCTTTTATAGACACCCGTTTTTTTGTAGTCCTCCTGTATTGCATAGAAAAAAGCATTTTCTTGAGTAGGTATGTAGGCTAACCCAGCATCAATATCGATCGACATAGCCTGCCAATTATGGGCACCTAGAGGACCTGGTAAGACCCAGGCACCATTTTCTGTATAGTCAACTTCTGGATTTTCAACCGGTCTTCCAGTCTCAAGATCAACATGAGTTGCCCAAGTAACTGCTGCAAATGGATGTGCTCTGAGAACTTTCCCGTCTTCTCGGTCAATTACATAGAAAAAGCCATTTTTTGGAGCCTGAAGTAGAACTTTTTTCATTTCTCCATCAATTTCCATATCTGCTAGCGACATATCTTGAACAGCAGTATAGTCCCAATTATCTTCAGGCGTAGTTTGATAATGCCACTTATAAACACCTGTATCTGCATCAACAGCAACTATAGACGAAAGAAATAAATTATCTCCACCGCCAGGTGAGCGTATTTCTCTTGTCCAAGGAGAGCCATTTCCTACACCTAGATAAATATTATTAAAGTCGGGATCAAAGACTATTGAGTTCCATACTGTTCCTCCACCTCCAAATTCCCACCAGTTAGTTCCTTTCCAAGTTTTTGCAGCCATTTCCATTGCAGGATCTTCAAAGCCTAAATCAGGATTACCAGGGACTGTATAAAACCTCCATTCCTGCTCTCCGCTTTCTGAGTCATAAGCCGTAACATATCCCCTTACGCCATATTCGGCTCCCCCATTTCCAATATAAACTTTACCTTTAGCCACTCTGGGAGCTCCTGTTATTGTGTAAGCTCTTGTTCTATCAATGATGGTGTCAACTTCCCAAACTAGTTCTCCATTTTCAGCGTTTAAAGCAAAAAGTCTTCCATCAAGACTAGCGGAATAAACTTTACCGTTGTATACCGCAACACCTCTATTCACAATGTCACAACAGGCTTTTCTTGCCCATTCTCCGGGAACTTTTGGATCAAATTTCCAGATTGTTTCTCCTGTCAAAGCATCAACCGCATAAACTCTGCTCCAGGTGCTTGTAAAAAACATTATTCCATCAACGACTATTGGAGTAGCTTCGAGTGCCCTATTGGTACCCATATCTTTAGACCAAACTAGTCCTAAATCACCTATTGTTTCTTTATTGATTTGCTCTAAGGGGGAGAATCTTTGTTCTTCGTAAGTCCTTCCATAGGCTAACCAATTTCCAGGTTCAGATTCTGCAGATAATATTCTGTCATCATCTATTAGACCTATAGACGAAGATCCTGAATCAATAGATTTTTCAGCAATAGTCTCTTCCTCGGAATTACTACAACCAGAAATAATTATCGCTAGTGCAAATACTAAAAAGTAGATTTTATTCTTCATTAATTTTCCCAATTATTAGTCTTACTCTAACTCTTTTTTTTACCTTTTGGAATATACACCTTCATAAGATTTACTATATGATTAACTTATATATGAGAATATTTATAGTTATATTTAGTTTACTTATTTCTTTAAAAGCAATGCCAGAAGTTATTGATAATTTAAATGACAAAAGAGTTGAGTGGACTCCTTTCTCTGATCAAGTTATGGGTGGTATTTCCGAAGTTAATTTTTTAGAGAAGGAAGAAAATGGTCTTTCTTTTTATCACATGGAAGGACAAGTCAGCACTGAAAATAACGGAGGCTTTATTCAGTTTAGAGCTGAGTTGGAGATAGAAGACTTACCTTATAAGGGTTTGAAGATTAGAACTCGAGGGAACGGTGAGGAATATTATCTTTTTCTACGAACGTCAAAGACTAGACTGCCATGGTTGTATTACGGCTCACCTTTTATTGCTTCAAAAGATTGGCAATGGCTAGAAATACCTTTTTCTTCATTTAACAAAAGTGAAGGAAGGTTTAGTCGGTTTGTTCCCGAAGAATTTGATCCAACAACAATTAAGAGTATCGGTATCGTTGCTTATGGAAAAGATTTCTATGCCGATATAGATGTAGCAGGTCTAGAGCTTTATTGATCTAAATCTCTAAAATTAGGTTTCCTTTTACTAAGAAATGCCCCAACACCTTCTTTAAATTCTTCACTATCTAACAAGACTCTTTGAGTATCTCTTTCATGATCTAGTTGTTCACTTAGAGTGCCAGAAAGAGCTTTATTGTGTGCTTTAGATACCGCTTTTAAGCCCTTAATAGCTCCATCAGCCAGTCTGTTGGCTATTTTTAGCGTTTCTTCTATGAATTGGTCATCAGGATAATAGTCCCAAATTAATCCCCATTCTTTAGCTTGTTTAGCTGATATATCATCTCCAAGCAATCCCATTCCGTTAGCTCTTGCTCTTCCTACTAAGTTGGGTACAAACCAAGAAGCGCCAACATCAGGAATGATCCCAAGATTGGGTCCAAAGACCAATTTAAATTTTGCAGATTCAGAAGCGACTATTAAGTCTCCTGATAGGGCTAAACCTACACCACCTCCGGCTGCCATACCATTTATTGCGGTTATAACTGGTTTATCTATAGAGGTTATTAGTCTTATCAAAGGATTAAAGCCAATTTCCATATTGTTTGCACCTATCTCGCCTCCCGACATACCTTCTTCGCTCGGCCAGCCACCATTTGCTAGATCTGCCCCAGAACAAAATCCTCTACCTTCTCCTGTAATAACTATCACCCTAGAATCTTTTTCTTTCTCTATTTCTTGGAAGGTCTCGTAAAGACCCATGATTAAGTCTTTATTCATTGCATTAAGAACTTCAGGTCTATTGAGAGTTAAAATTAAGACCCCATTATCTTTTAACTCTTTTTTTATAGTTGTATTCATATTTATTTTAATCAAATTGTTTGTCAGTACTGGCAAAGAGGAAATAAAAGATCCCTCCAAAGAAAGTTATACCAGCTACTACATAAAATACCATATCCCATGAGTTTGTTGCATCTAGGATTATTCCGGTCAGCACACCTCCAACAAGACCAGGCAGTGCAGCCACCATATTAGTAATGCCCATTAATCTTCCTGTGTGTTTGGGACCAATATCAGCATGATTTACGATAAAACCTCCTGCACTAAACCCACCGAAAACATTTCCTAAACACATTATTGCAATGATTCCAGCAACACTTTCAAGCTCTGGAACAATACACAAACATATCCCACTTCCTCCAAATGCTATTGAATTACAAAGTTTTCTAACGGTAAGAAGGCGAATCCCTCTATTGGTTAAGTAGTCCGCAAAGTAACCACCAATATTAATAAATATGAAAGAAGCAATATGAGGTAGCATTGCCAGCAGCCCAACTGCTGCCATAGGTACACCAAGGCCATCTTTTATGAATATGGGCAGCCATGATAAGAAAACAAATAAACTATAGTTACTGCAGAAATGAGCAACAGTTATTGCCCATAGCGCTCGATTTGATCGCCATTCTGAAAAGGGAAGGGCTTCAGCTTTCTCATTTGCTGGAGCATTTTCTGTAACAAACTTTAGTTCTTCAGATGAAATATTTAAATCTTCTTTTGGAGAAGACTCGACTATTCTTTGCCAGAAAATATACCAGACAAAACCCAGCCCGCCGTACAAATAGAAGGCCCATTGCCATCCTAAATTCAAAATTATGATTGGTGTTACGACTAGTCCGAATATAGTACCTATAGGAATTGCGCTATTTGTTATTGCTACTGATCTAGCTCTCTCGCTAAAAGGAACCCACCGCGCATAGAGACTATGCCAAGCAGGGAAGGTTATACCTTCTCCTAAGCCCATGCCTATTCTTGCGATGATAAGGGAGATCATACCGCCAAAGAATGCCCAAGGGGTTATAAGGGTAAATATAGACCAAACAATCAACCCAACACCCAAAACTATTTTTGCGCCTATCCTATCTGAAAGCAACCCCCCATAAATCTGAGTTACCATGTAACCAATATAGAAACTGCCTAGAATTATTCCTTTTTGAGTTTCCGACCATCCTGCTTCGGCGCTCATAGGGATGATAGCTAAAGAAATCACAACCCTATCTATATAACATATAAATACCGCTGCCACTGTTAGAGCTATAACTTTAAATCTTTGTTGCATATATTTTTCCCCAATAAGAAGCTTACAAGATACCTTCAAATAAGATTAATTAAAAATTATTTAATAAATTAGTTATTATAATTTCTAAGAATTTGGAGAAAATTTTGGAAAAAGAAAATAAAGACCCTCTTTTAAAGGGTTTAAAGGTAATTGATGCCGCTAGTTTTATTGCAGGACCATCAGCAGCAACGATTATGTCGGACTATGGTGCAGAAGTAATCAAGATAGAACCTGAAAGTGGAGATAGTCTAAGGAACTTAATTTCTAACGGAAGGATGCCAGAAGGCCCTGAGAACTATTGTTGGGAACTTACGTCTAGAAATAAGAAAAGCATTTCTTTAAATCTCAAAGATCAAGAGGCTCATAAAATCTTGATTAATCTTGTAAAAGAAGCAGATGTCTTTATAACAAATATGCCCTTTCCAGTAAGAAAAAAACTTAATATTACTGTGGAAGATATCAGACCACATAATCCAAGTTTAATTTATGCTTCTCTTACTGGTTATGGGGAAGTTGGGCCTGAAGCAGACAGAACAGCCTACGATTCAATGGCGTGGTGGGCTAGAAGTGGTCTGATGGATTTTGTTAGACCTTCTAATAGCCATCCTGTAGCTTGGTCAACTCCAGGAATGGGAGATCATCCTACCGGCATGGCACTTTATGGAGCAATCATGACAGCTCTTTATAAGAGAGAAAGAACTGGAGAGGGAAGTGAAGTTTCAACCTCATTAATGGCTAATGGAGCATGGGCTAATGGTGTTTTTATCCAAGCCGCTTTAATGAATATAGAATTTCCTGAAAGACCTGAACCATTACCAAGGCATCCGTTTTATGACTTTTATTCTACGAAAGATAATAGAGAGTTTGCACTGGGAATGATTAATTCAAGAATAGAGTGGCCTAAGCTTATAAGTATCTTGAACAGGAGAGATTGGGAAACGAGGGAGCTTTTTTCATTTGATGATCCTTTTGCAAATGCAGACACTATAAGAGGCGAACTGTCAGAAGAATTTAAAAGTAGAGATCTAAGTGTAATTGATAATTTGCTAAGAGATTCAGGTGTAACCTATGGTGTTTTAGGAAGAACAACAGATCATGCTCATGATAAGCAATTTTTAGAAACAGAAACACTAGTGCCTTTAGAGCATGAATCTTTTGAAAACTTAATGACTATCAATAGTCCTTTCAGGATAGAAGAAGAAGAGAAGGTTGAATTCAATAGAGCACCCAAAGTAGGTGAACACACTAAAGAGGTTCTTAAAGAAATGGGCTTCAAAGATTCCGAGTTAGAAGAGTTGAAGAACAATAAATCTATTTTTTGGTCAGATAAATAAAGGATAAATAAAATGAATATTTATAAAAATTTCTCATTAGGTTTTGTTGTGATACTTCTTTCAGCATGTGAGACTGAACAAGAATGTAAAGGAGCAGATTTACTTATTTTCAATACCGAGATTTACACTGCCAATGAACAACAAGCTAAAGCAGAAGCCTTAGCAATACTTGACGGAAAATTTATATTTGTAGGCTCCAATAAAGATTCTTTAACCTATCAATGCGGAACAACAGAAATTCTAAATCTTGAGAATTCTTTTGTTTATCCGGGCTTTATAGACGCGCATGCTCATTTAAAAGGCATTGGATATAGAGAGATCAATCTTAATCTCCAAGGGGCAGAGAGTTTAAAGGGGATGCTGACACAAGTTAAGATTCATTCAAATACAATACCAGAAGGATCCTGGGTTATAGGAAGAGGGTGGATAGAGAAGAAATGGCCTGAAGCTCGATTTCCTACTATAGAAGAACTAGATGCAATCTCCACAGATAAACCTATTGCCCTTGAGAGAGCCGATGGTCATGCAATTATTGTAAATAGTTTGGCTCTTGAAATGGCCGGAATAGATCGAGATACACCTGATCCAATTGGAGGCAAGATAGATAAAGACCAAAATGGAGAGCCCAATGGCGTCTTGATTGATAAAGCATCATTGCTTGTAGAATCCATAATACCCAAGAAATCGAGAACAGAAGAAAAACAGGCTTTGAAAGAGGGTTTGATTAGAACTGCGCAAATGGGGTGGACACAATTGCATGACGCTGGATCACCTTTATCAGATTATGAACTTTTAAAAGAAATTAAAGATGAAGAAGGTCTCCCGGTAAGGATTCAATTTTATGTTAGTGACGGAGATGACGCTCTAAAATTTATTGATAATGGTCCGTATTTTGATGAAGATCATATGCTTACTGCAAGAGGTGTAAAGCTATATGCGGATGGTGCAATAGGATCAAGGGGTGCTGCGTTTTTTAAAAAATATGATGATTACGAAACTAAGGGTTTTCTTATTTTTCAAAAAAATAAAACAATGCCTAAGCTAATAAAAGCCCTAGTGAATGGAATACAAGTCCAAACGCATGCTATTGGAGATTTGGCTAATAGTGTAACTTTAGATTGGTATGAGGAGGCCTTCAATACTGTTTCATCTGCCAACAGAATGATTGAAGAGCCTAGATGGAGAATAGAACATGCACAAAATATTTTACCAAAGGATCAACAAAGATATGCAGACTTGAATGTGATTGCATCTATGCAACCATCTCATGCTATTGGAGATTTATACTTTGCTCATAAACGCTTGGGAGAAGAGAGATTAAATAATGCATACACTTGGAGAAATTTAATTGATTTAGACGTACTTGTAGCTGGAGGATCAGATGCTCCTGTAGAGATAGGAGATCTTAGGGTTGAATTTAAGGCGGCTGTTAGCAGAAAAGATCTGGATGGTTACTATCAAGATTATTGGAATCTTGAACAATCTGTTACGAGAGAAGAAGGCCTTTACATGTTTACCAAATGGGCTGCTTATTCAGTATTTGAAGAGGATATAAAAGGTACTATTGAAGCAGGAAAGCTTGCTGACTTAACAATCTTATCTAAAGATATTATGACTATTCCAGAAGATGAAATTATGTCCTCGCAAGTTGAAATGACTATTGTTGATGGATCAATTGTTTATTCAAAGTAAAAAAAAGGGCACCTAAGTGCCCTTCCTTTTTTAGATCTAATTTAGAAATCCATACCTACTTTAAAGTAGTAGAAAGCACCATTAAATCCTAAAGGCGAACCTTCAGGGTACTTCATACCACAACATAGAGTAGATGCAGGATTATCAGGGACTTCATCAGTAACATTTTGTGCTCCTAATGTAAGTGTGTAAGCACCTAGATCTCTTCTAACTTCTAGATCAAGAGTAAACATATCATCAACTGTTTCAGAGAAAACAGGATCAGCATATATATCCCACCAGATCCACTCATCAACCCAGTTATATCTAGCCAATAATGACCAGTCACCAGTATTGTGAACAGCTGTTAGGTTCCATCTTGATTCAGGAAGTAAACTTTCTATTTGACCGATTCTTGCTGCACCAACTAGACCACTAGTTTTATCAACTTCTGTTTCAACTGTACTCCAGACAAAAGTTAAGTCTGTATTGCCGTTGAACATTTCAGCTGAGTATGTAGCTACTAAGTCTACACCTTCGGTAGTTGTATCAAAGTCGTTTACATAGAACCTAAAGTTAGTTAAATCACCAGCTCCAGGAACACCTTGTGCTAGAAGACTAGCGATGTCAGCTGAAGTAAGTGATACGTCACTACCTTGTGTAATTCTATCTTCTAATTCAATTGAATAAGCATCAAGGGTAATAGATAAAGCATCAGTTGCATTCCAAACGACACCATAAGATACGTTAAAAGATTCTTCAGGTTGAAGTTCTTTACCACCATACGCTACGGATACAGGGTTAGTTGGAGCTAGTGTTCCTTTTTGGAACAACACACCATCCGTTCCAGACACTGTAGAAATATTAGATATATTTCCTTGTCCTGGAGTAGGTGCTCTAAAGCCCGTACTAGTTGTGAATCTTAAGCTTAGATCATCATTAACTGTGTATAGACCAGATATTTTGAAGTTACTTGTAGTTCCGAAAGTATCAAAATCTTCATACCTTCCAGCAAGACCCATTAAGAAGTTTTCTGTAAGATCAGCTTCAAGGTCTAAATATACAGCAACGTTACTTCTATCCCAGACTCCAGCCATATCAGGATTGAATCCACCAAAACCGTTAGAACCTATACCAGCTCCTTGGTTAAAGTACGGTCCAATTTCCCAACTTTCTTTATTTCCAGATACAACAGTAAACTGCTCTTCTCTGAATTCAAGACCATAAGCAAC
>CALJGK010000023.1 GCA_938075195.1 uncultured SAR86 cluster bacterium | reverse complement strand
AGTTATTCATTAGAAAAAGAACTTATTTTAGCTCCAGGAGATAGTTTTGAGTTTGGTGATCAAATAGTCAGCTTTGAATCTGTAGAAGATACATTAGGCCCTAACTACTTTTCAAAGTCTGCCAATATCTCTTTCAAAGATGACCAGGATGATACAAATGTCATTACAGAAAAAAGAACTTATGTACCATCTGGTCAACTAACAACTGAAGCTGGAATCATTATGGAGCCGTTTCAAGACCTATATATTTCAATGGGTGATAATCTAGAGGCTGATATTTGGTCTTTTAAGGTCCAAATTAAGCCTTTTATAAGATGGATTTGGTTGGGCGCTCTCTTAATAGCTATTGGAAGCATGTTGGCTGGTATAAAACAAATAAGAAGGGCATGAAAAAACTTTTAGATATACTACCTTTAGTTATTTTCGTAAGTTTAATTATTATACTATTCTCTTTTTTATCCAATGAAGGTGATCAGCTTGAAACGGCTCTCATAGACGAATCTTTTCCTGAATTTTCTTTAACTTCTTTGACTGATAAAACCAAGGTACTTACTAAAAGTGATATTTCAAGATTGCCTGCTTTAATTAATGTATGGGCTACATGGTGTATCGCTTGCAAGGTAGAACATCCTTTTTTAATGAAACTTAAAGAAGATTCCATACTTCCCATTTACGGTCTAAATTACAAAGATAATCGTAATAAAGCGATTGCTCTTTTGAAGGCGGATGGTGATCCTTTTGAATTCTCAATATTTGATTTTGAAGGTAGATTGGCTATAGATTTAGGAGTTTACGGCGCCCCCGAGACCTTTTTTATTGATAAGGCAGGCGTAATTCGGGTTAGGCATGTCGGAGTAATTGACGATAAAGTCTGGAAAGAAAAATTTGCAAAGTATCTTGATGAATAAGATTTTAATAATCAGTTTTATTTGTTCCATTTCATTAGGCTTCTTAAGCGGGGCTGAGCAAAAATTTACTTTTGATAAAGAAGCTTATTCTTTCGATAACATCGTCCAAGAAGAGCTTTTCTACTCACTTCTTGTCGAGCTTAGGTGTCCAAAATGCCAAAGCTCTAATCTTTCAGGATCTAATTCTCCAATCTCCAATGATCTTAAGCGCGAGGTTTATGAATTAGTGATTAAAGAAAAATCTGCTGAAGAAATAAAAGCTTATCTTGTCGAGAGATATGGAAATTTTATTATTTATAATCCACCGATCGAACCGGCCACTTATATTTTATGGTTTGGTCCTTTTCTTTTAATAATCCTCTCTCTTGGCTCTATTATTCTTTATAGAAGGAAGCAAGCATAGCTAAGCATCATCTATGAACTATTTTATTTTCTTCTCCATAGTTTTCGTGCTCGTCTACTTTACGCTGACTAAAAGAATTGAATTTTTTAAATTCAATAAAAATATCATTACAGCTTTTTCTATTTCCTTAGTGACAATCGCTCTTTATCAGAACATTTCTGAAGGATCTTTAGAATCTTCACTTCAGAGAACATCTTTGGAGTCTTTCTTGAAGGGAAACATGGAAGACAGAGAAATATTTAGAAAGGATGTAGAAGTTTTGGTGGGCATGATTATTGAGAAAGACAATACTGAAGCTGGAGAGCTTTACATACTGGCAAGACAATTAAAAAATATAAATGAATTTGAGTTGGCAGGAAAAGTGTATCAAGATATCTATAACACCTATAAGGATGAGCTAGATGGAGGTGTTATGGCAGAATATGCACAGACTCTATTTTTGAGCGGTGGAAGAAAATTCAATAATGATATTGATGAGATTATCAATTCTTCTTTGGAAAAGAATTCCTTAAATCCTTTAACTCTAACCTTAAAAGGCTTGTCTGAATTAGAAAAGGGCAATCCAAGTCTAACAATTGGCTATTGGCAAAAAGCTCTGCCCTTACTAAGTTCAAAGAAAGAAAAGGACGAATTAGTTGCCCTCATCGAAGTCGTAAAAAAAAGAAAAAATCAGTAGTTTCTAAAGTCCATATAGACTAGACTTTTACAGCTAATGAAAGTTGATTTTGTTTCTGTAATGCTTTCCTGGCAAGCATTGGATTCTTGCCCCCTAAAGGAACTGAAAAAATGAGACTTAACTCCATAAAACTTTCCGGTTTTAAATCTTTTGTTGACCCTACATCCGTAACTTTTCCCTCAAGCATGTCCTGTATTGTCGGTCCAAATGGCTGCGGAAAATCTAATGTGATTGATGCTGTTAGATGGGTGCTGGGTGAAAGTTCGGCTAAAAATCTAAGAAGCGATTCAATGACAGACGTTGTCTTTAATGGCTCTTCTACCAGAAAGCCCGTCTCTAAAGCTTCTGTGGAACTTTTTTTCGACAATAAAGAAGGAAGAATTGGTGGAGAATTTTCTAGTTATAGTGAAATATCTGTCAGAAGAAGTTTAGAGTTAGACGGTCAGTCCAACTATTATCTCAATGGCACTAGCTGCAGAAAAAAAGACATCACTGATGTATTTCTTGGTACGGGTCTTGGACCGAGGTCTTATGCAATTATTGAGCAGGGAATGATCTCTCAACTTGTAAGCGCTAAGCCAGAAGAGATGAGAGGATACATTGAAGAGGTAGCTGGAATATCTAGATATCTCGAGAGAAAAAAAGAAACAGAATCTAGAATCAAAAGAACTAAAGAAAACTTATCTCGATTGGAAGACCTCAGAGAGGAGATTGCAAGACTGTTATTTAAGCTGCAAAGACAAGCAAAAGCAGCTGAGAAGTACCACGAATTCCGAAAAGAAGAGACTACAGCACAATTGATGTTATTCGGTTCGCAATGGAGGGACGTATCAGAAGTCTTAAAAGCCAAAGAGAAAGAAGTAAAAGATCAAGAGCTGAAGGTTGAAGTGATAAATTCAGAAAAGAATACCTCTGACAGTGAGATTATAAAGCTCAGAGCTAATCAGATTGAACTCCAAACTGCTTTAGACCAAGTTCAACAAGAATTTTATAGTTTCGGTGCAGATATTTCTCGAACTGAACAAGAGATCAGCTTAAAGAAAGATAGATTAAGTGAAATTGATGAAAAAATATCTACTAATAAGATGCAGGCTGACTCTAGGGCAAAAGAAATAGAAACTATTGTAAATAATAAAGTTACTGCCAAAGCTGAGCTGGAGAATATAGAAAGTGAATTACAGTCCCTCAAAGAAGGTACTGATGTAAATGAAAATAAAGCTGCATCAGAAAAAATTGAAGGCTCCTGGCTGGTTTTTATTACTCAAACAAAGAATGTTATTTCAAGTCTCATTGATTCAATTGAGACTATAAAAGGTAAGGTGACTAAGCAGGAATCATTAGAAGATTCGTTAGCAAATATTCAATCTCTTCAATCTGATCTTGAAAGTCTTGCCAAGGAACCTGATAGGCTGACTAAAATAACTCAAGATTTCTTGGTTAATGCATCAGAAGGTGCCAAACAGCAAAGAATAAATCTTATTGATAAGACCGATAAATATGCAGAATTGCAGGCTAAGCTTGCCTCTTTAAATTCAGAAGACTCTTACATCAATACAAAATTAGATGATTTACAAAAAGAAAATTTTGACCTTGAAAAAGAATCTAGTGAACTGAAGGATCCTATTGGTGAAATTCAAAAAAAATTGGATTCCCTTTTATCCGATAGGCTCAAGGTAGAGGATAAGCTTCTACAATCCAGAAAGGCTATTGAGGAATGTAATGCATCCATACATAAGATAGAGAGAGAAAAAATAGAGAAAGAACAAGCTGCTATTGTTCTTAGAGAACTATTGGAGAATCTCAGGCTTGAAAGACAAGCATCAAAAATTGAGCAGACTAATATTGAAAAACAAGTAGAGGAACTCGGAGGTGATCTTGCCAAGATAAAGGGTGATCTAGAAGATGTTAAGTCAGTTCAGGATTACGCATCTGAGCTTGAATCTATAGAACTGAAGATTTCTAGACTTGGAGCAATAAATCTTGCTGCTATGGAAGAATATGATCAGGAGTCGAAGAGAAAAGCATTACTAGATGAGCAACATAATGAATTAATGGAAGCTCTTGAGACACTAGAAAGGGCAATATCTAAAATAGATAAAGAAACTAGAACAACTTTCAAAGATACCTTTGATAAGCTAAATATAAGTTTATCTCAATCTTTTCCGAAACTCTTCGGAGGCGGTCATGCAGAATTGATAATGCTAGGAGAAGATTTACTAACTTGTGGAATAGGTATTTCTGCAAGACCACCTGGAAAGAAAAACGCAAGTGTATCTCAGCTATCTGGTGGAGAAAAAGCACTTACCGCAATAGCTACAGTTTTTGCTTTTTTTGAGTTAAACCCTGCTCCTTTTTGCTTATTAGATGAGGTCGATGCTCCTTTGGATGATCTAAACACAATGCGTTTCATTGACTTGGTAAATGAAATGTCTCAAAGAGTGCAGTTTGTCTATATCACTCATAATAAAATCTCAATGGAGAAAAGTAAGCATTTAATGGGTGTAACAATGCAAGAGCCTGGAGTATCAAGAATGGTTGCGGTTGATGTTGATCAAGCAGTAGAAATGGCAGCAAGTTGATATGTTTAATTTAGCAGAAATCCTCACTCTTCTTATTGGTTGTTTATTGGCATTAGTATTTATTGATGGCATTAGAAGAGCCTTAAGAATCAGGCAAAGTAAATTAAAGGTTGATCTAATTAATACTTCAACAGACTCCAGTTCTGAACTAGATTTTGAAGAAGAATGGCATCAGGGCTTCGAAGAAAAAAATGATACTGAAGAACTTATCCCAGAGGCCGAGAATGAAGTAGTTGAGCCAGATATAACGCCTTTAATTAATTTGAATATTATTCATCTTAATGATGATCAACATTCTGAATTTACAGAGACTTCTTTATCTCAGGCTTTGGTTTTTTACAATTTTGTTCTTGAGGATAAAGGTTTTTTTACAATTCTTGATTCTGACTCATCTCCTGCCTTCAGCATTCTAAACGGAAAAAATCCGGGTATATTTTCGGAGGGTATTTCTTCTAATGATATTGCCCTTGTATTGGACCCTAAGAATTTAGCGAATCCAATTGAAGCTTTTGAACTATTCGTTGAAGTATCTCAAAGCCTTCAAGAAACGTTTCAATGTAATATCCTTGATGAGGATAGAAATTTTATGACGAAACAAATGATTGAACATATGAAACATGAATTTCATGAACATCAAAGGCAATTCCTTGCCTCTGCAAGTTAGTTCAGTTATTGATGCAATATTCTCCGGAGAACAAAGAAAGAGTTTTAGAGCTTCATAGGCTAATCAATCTTCACTCGCATAATTATCATTCCCTTGATGCCCCTGAAATTCTTGATCAAGAATATGATGCTTTATTTAATGAATTATTAGATCTTGAGTCTAAATATGAAGAATTACGATATTCTTACTCTCCCTCGCAAAGGGTAGGTGCTAAACCATTAGAAGGTTTTCAGAAAGTAGAGCATTTAGCACCAATGCTTTCTTTAGATAATGCGTTTAATAACGTGGACATGCTTGATTTTAATAAGCGTATCCTGGATAGATTGCTAGGCGAAGAACACGTCAGTTATTCCTGCGAGCCTAAGCTTGATGGTATCGCTGTCAATTTATCTTATAGAAAAGGTAATCTAGAAATAGCCACAACTAGAGGAGATGGTAAGGTCGGAGAAGATATCACTCACAATATTAAAACTCTTAATTCAATACCTCTTTCATTCTTAGACAAAGAGATTGGTTTTCCTGAATTCATAGAAATCAGAGGAGAGGCTTTTATCGCAAAAGAAGACTTTCTTAGCGCTAATAAGCGAGCTGAACAGGCTGGTGAGAAAACTTTTGCTAATCCTAGAAATGCAGCGGCAGGAAGTCTTCGACAACTTGATCCTTCAGTTGCTGCTTCAAGACCATTAAATTTCTTTGCGCATGGTATTGGGTATATTGAAATGGGTGATTTTCAACTCCCTCACACTCAATCTGATTTATTAAAACTTTATAATTCTTGGGGGCTGCCAGTAAACCCAATAACTGCAGTTGCTTCCAATATAGAAGAGTGCCAAGATTTTTTTCAAAATATTACAAATAAAAGAAATACCCTTCCTTATGAAATCGATGGAGTGGTATTCAAGGTGAATGACTTAAACAAACAACGCACTCTAGGTCAGGTCTCAAGAGCTCCTAGATGGGCCATAGCTAGAAAATTTCCAGCAGAAGTAGGTACTACAGTTGTTAAAAATATTTCTTTCCAGGTGGGTAGGGTGGGAAGCATTACGCCAGTAGCAGAATTTAAGCCGGTTAATATTGGAGGAGTCGTAGTGACTCATGCCAGTATCCATAATTTCGATGAAATAAAACGTCTAGATGTGCGCGAGAAGGATACTGTGAGTATTAAAAGAGCTGGCGATGTTATACCTCAAATAATTTCAGTAGATAATAGTAAAAGAGATAAAAATTCCAAGAAAATTGAATTGCCTAAAAGATGTCCTTCTTGTGACGGGTCTCTTAAAAAGCTAGAGGGAGAAGCTATTCTCAGATGTTTAGCGGGTTTGGACTGTCCAGCTCAAAAAATAGAATCCCTCATACATTTTGTATCTAGAAATGCATTCAATATTGATGGCTTGGGGGAAAGGATTATTGCTTTGTTGGTCCAAAAAAGATTAGTTTCCAATTCAGCAGATTTATTTAGATTAAAAAAAGAAGATCTTCTTAATTTGGAAGGTTTTGCAGAAAAATCTGCAACAAATTTGATTAACGCTATTCAAGATAGCAGAGATACCACCTTTCCTAGGTTTATATATTCTTTAGGAATAAGAGAGGTAGGTGAGGCAACAGCCTTGAATCTTGCATTAAATTTTAAGGACATATCAAATTTGATGATGGCTACTGAAGAGGACTTGCTTGATATTAATGATATTGGCCCTGTTGCGTCGAAATTTATTAAAGAATTCCTGCTAAATAAAGAAAATATTAATCTTTTAGAGGATTTAATAAATTTAGGTGTAAAGCCCAAAGCAGTTGAAGTAAAGAATGATAATGCCCTTAGTTCGAAATCTGTTGTGATTACTGGCTCTTTCAATAATATTGCTAGAAGCCAATTAAAAGAAGAATTAATTAGGCTTGGAGCCAGAGTGACTAGTTCTGTATCCGCTAAGACAGATTTCTTAGTTGCTGGAGATAAACCAGGTTCAAAGTTAAGTAAGGCAAATGATCTAGGTATTCAGATATTGGAGGAAGAAGATGTTTTAAGTCTTCTAAATTCTTAAATGAATAAGGCCTTATTTTGTTCTTTTGCTCTAATCTTCATGGTTGGGTGTGCCTCTAATAGTCCTCCTAGTACCACAACAGATGTTTGTAAGATTTTTAAAGAGAGATATAGTTGGTATAAGGCTGCAAAGAAGACCGAAAAGCGTTGGAAAATCCCAGTTTACGTTTCTATGGCTATCATTAAACAAGAATCGAGTTTTAGAGCTGATGCCAGACCTGAAAGAACAAAATTATTAGGATTTATTCCTTGGAAAAGGGTTACAAGTGCTAGAGGTTATGCCCAGGCTATTGATGGGACATGGCAAATGTACCTTGATGATAGGGGTGGTTGGTTTGTGAGTAGAAATGATTTTGAAGATTCAGTCGACTTTGTTGGCTGGTATAACTATAAGACACACAAACAACTTGGCATATCTCTTAAGAATGCCCGA
>CALJGK010000022.1 GCA_938075195.1 uncultured SAR86 cluster bacterium | reverse complement strand
AGGCATTGGTGTCTCTTGTTTATGTCCACAAGCTGTTAAAACTGCCATGACTGCACAAGGTGCTGGAGTGGCGGGTGTAGATGGAATGATTGAAGCAGATGAAGCTGCTGCTGATGTTCTTGATGCCATAGAAAAAGAAAGGTTCTTAGTCACTCCTCACGCAGAAGTCTTGGAGTATGTTTCTAGAAAAGGTAATGACCGAGATAGATGGATAACTGGTATGCAACGCTTACAAGAAAGATTCGAAGATTGGAAACCAGAGGAAGTTTAAATGACTAGTATTTATCAACTTTCTGCTTCGGAGCTTGCCAAAAAAATAAAATCTAAAGAGATTAGTTCTGTAGAACTAACACAAACTTACATCGATAGAATTGAAAAATATGATGATTCAATCAATGCAGTAGTTGTGAGAATATTTGATAAAGCTTTAGAAGATGCCAATAAAGCAGATAAGGCTCTAGAGAGTGGCGAATACTGGGGACCACTACATGGTCTACCTATGACCATAAAAGAATCATATAAAATCAAGGACACTAAGGCTACTTGGGGCAATGAGGCTTATCGGAATAACATGGCTGACTCAGACGGCTTAGCAGTCCAAAGGTTTAAGAATGCAGGTGCTCATTTTCTAGGTAAAACTAATGTCCCTTTAGATTTGGCTGATTTTCAAAGCTACAACACCATTTATGGTCAGACTAACAATCCTTGGGATGTATCAAAAATTCCAGGTGGTTCATCTGGTGGCAGTGCAGCAGCATTAGCTGCAGGTTTTACAGGCCTAGAGGCTGGGTCAGATATTGGAGGTTCTATAAGAAATCCTGCACATTATTGCGGTGTATATGGACATAAACCTACTCATGCAATCATTCCTTCAACTGGACATGAACTGGTTCCAAATGTTCCGGAGCCTGATTTGAGTGTTTGTGGCCCTCTAGCGAGAAGTGCTGAAGATCTTAGATTGGCTCTAGATATTATGTCGGGTCCTTATGGAGAAGAGGCAGTGGGTTGGAAACTAGAGCTCCCAGAGCCTCAGTTCAAAGAATTAAAAGATTTAAAGGTCGCTATATGGTCCACAGATGAAATGGCACCCGTTGCGAGTGAAATTTCGGAAAGAGCCTCAATGGTTGGAGAAAAACTTGCTAGTCTTGGTGCTACTGTATCTTTTGAAGCAAGACCTTCATTTGACACCCTGCATCAAGAAATCGTTTATCAAACTCTACTGCAATCTGTAATGAGTGTTTCTATGCCTAAAGATGAAATAGAAAAGGTGCAAGAGATAGTAAATAATTTACAACCCGAAGATATGTCAGCAGAGGCTTTACTTGCTAGAGGCTCCGTACTTTCACATAGAAATTGGATAAGAACTAACTATCAAAGAGAACAAATAAAAATTGCATGGTCTGAATTCTTTAACGAATGGGATATTTTAATATGTCCTCAACAAGCAACTACCGCATTCCCACATGATCACAAAAAATTTAGTGAAAGAAAAACAATAGTAGATAATCAAGAGCAACCCTATTTCCAACAAATTTTTTGGGCTGGAATGATTGTTAATGCGCATCTGCCAAGTACAGTATTTCCAACAGGGCCATCAAGCGAAGGACTTCCTATTGGTTTACAGGCAGTAAGTGGTCTCTATCAAGATAAAAAAACAATTAAATTCAGTGAGTTGCTTGCAAAAGAAATAGGAGGATTTACTCCGCCACCGGACTATAAATAAAATGATGCTATACGAGAAAAAGTCTATAGAAGTTAAAAATAAATCTATGGCCTATATTGATGTCGGCGAAGGAGAAGTATTTTTATTTCTGCATGGTAACCCTACTTCTTCTTTTTTATGGAGAAATATAGCTCCGCATGTTGAAGATTTGGGTCGAATTGTTATCCCAGATCTTATTGGTATGGGAGACTCTGAAAAATTAGATGGGGTTGATAATGAGGATTATAAATATCACGGACAATATGGATATTTAACTAGCTTGATAGATAAATTAGACCTCGGAAACAACATTCATTTGATTATTCATGATTGGGGTTCTGCAATGGGCTTTCAATTCGCGAGAGAAAATCCAGAGAGAATTAAGTCAATCACTTACATGGAAGCTATTGTTATGCCTTTAACTTGGGAACAATGGCCAGATCCTGCCACAAAAATATTTGGATTATTTAGATCTGAAGCTGGCGAAGAATTAGTCCTTCAGAAAAACTTTTTTGTGGAGAGAATACTGTTAGCAGATTCTTCAACTGGCTACACAGAAGAAGAGAAGACTGAATATATAAGACCTTTTAAGAATGAAGGAGAAGATAGACGCCCTACCCTTACTTGGCCTAGACAAATACCTCTCGATGGCGAGCCTAGTGAAGTAGTTGAAGAGATAGCTAAGAATGCCGAGTTTCATAAACATTCAGATATACCTAAGTTATTCATAAACGCTGACCCTGGTTCAATCTTAATTGGAGATCAAAGAGAATTCGCAAGATCATGGCCCAATCAAACAGAGGTCACCGTAAAAGGAAATCATTTCATTCAAGAAGACTCTTCTGAAGAAATAGGAACTGCACTGAGATCTTTCGTAGAAAGCCTCTAAATTCTTTTAAGATAAGACTGCAGATCTTCAACTATAGAATCGGAAAATTCCATAGGTAAGAAATGTGAAGCTTTTTCGTAATACTTTGAATGCCAGTTATGGCCTAACCGAAATAACACTCTTCTAGCTTGAGCTGAAAAAGTTGATCCAAATTTACCATATACAACCATCACATCTATCTTGACCTTTTTTAGATAACGCCAAGTATCCATTGAGGATGATCTGAAGGTAGCAGCTTCCCATTCAGGCGAGCAAGAAAGTTCCACTCCGGATGAAGTCTCTAATGTACCTCCTTCTAGGTAATCTTCTATCCACTCCTTGTCCCAGGTCGTAAATGCACCTCTGCCTGTATAAGAAGTTAAAGCATCTTCTATAGCAGGGAATTCTCTTCTGCGTTTAGCAGCACCGTCAGCGATACTCAAACCTCGATTGTATTTTATAAATGACATGAATCTAAATTTTAAAGATTCAAGTGGACCATAAAGAACTGGTTCTATCATATAAAGATGAGAGACCTTATCCGGATGCATCGAAGCAATTTTTGCAGCAATGATTGATCCCATTGAATGTCCGGAACATACAATTGATCCTTTAATAGATTTAAGAAATTCATTTCCATCTTCAACGAAAGTCTGCCAAGATTTTAATTCATCAGGATCAGCCTTGGCTGTTGATAAACCATGCCCGCGTTGATCTAATGCATAGATACTTATTTCATTTCCGAAACATTGGCTTAACTTATCGAATAAAATTTGATAAGTTTTTGCATTAAAACCAGTAGCATGAAAAAAAACTAAATTTATATTACTGTTCTCAGATTTCTTTTCTAAAAAAGAGAAATTTTCTCCTGAAGAATTTGTAAAAGTCTTTCTTTCCATAGATGGTTATTTTGAATGGGTGCCATATTAGAGATTTTTATATAAAAATGATAATTTTTATAATGACATAATGTCACTATTTTGTAATGATACTATTATAAAAATTAATTGGAGAGATGTATGTCATTTAAGTTAGGATCTATAAATAATCGAGCAGTATTATTATCAGAAGATAAATACTATGACTTAGAGACCGTTTCTGAAAATAAATTAAGTTACAAAACTTCAGAGGCCTTATTAAATATCGATCTGATTAATCATCTCAATGAGAATCTAAATGATCTAGAAGCTTCTGGCAGTCTTGAAGGAGTAGTGTTTGATTCTCCTGTCTCTGAACCAAAAAATTGTTACGCGGTTGGGCTTAATTACAGAAATCATGCCGAAGAGGCTGGTATGCAGATTCCTGAAGTCCCCATGATTTTTACGAAGCATACGACATGTCTAGTAGGCGCTAGTGCTGACATTGAAATGAGGAGTAATTATGTGGACTACGAAGCAGAATTGGTAGTTGTTATAGGCAAAAAAGGTAAAGATATATCTCAAGAAGATGCATGGGGTTATGTCGCGGGCGTATGCATAGGTCAAGACATCTCAGACAGGCCAGCTCAATTTGCAGCAACTCCCGCACAGTTCAATTTAGGAAAATCATTTGATACCTTTGGGCCAATAGGTCCTTATTTGGTGTCTCCTGACATGGTAAATGCTAAAGATGGTTTATCCATTGAGTGTCGCGTAAACGATGAAGTAAGACAAAGTGACAACACAAATGATTTAATCTTTGATGTTCCAAATATTATTGCTTATCTATCTGAAATACTCACTTTGAATGTTGGTGATGTTATTTTTACTGGCACACCTGGTGGCGTTGGAGTGATGGAAGGAAAATTTCTAAAAGATGGCGATATCTTAAGCACCACCATTGAAGGCCTAGGAACTATGACTAATAAATGTGTAAGAGTTAAAGATCATTCTAAGGCAGATTTCATTCCCGAAATGTTTAAACCTTTATTTGATAAAAAAGACTAGAGATGAGTAATTTAACCCTTTACCATAATGGTCCATCCACCTGTTCACAAAAAGTTAGATTAATTCTTGAAGCAAAAGAGCTAGAATATCAATCAAAGCTTATAGATTTAATGTCAGGGGAACAGCATGACCCAGAGTATGTAAAATTAAATCCTAATCATGTAGTACCTACTCTTATTGTGAATGAAAATGCCCTAATTGAATCATCTCTCATCAATGAATTTCTAGAGGACGCATACCCTGAAATTAGTACTCGTCCAAGTGATCCTGAAAAATTACATCAAATGAGATTATGGGTTAAATATATTGACTCTTATCATCCGCAATGTGGCTCCATTACTTACGGTATTGGGGTAAGAAATATACTTTTACAAAAATCACAAGAAGAGATTGATCACGAAGTTGCAAAAATTCCAGATCTTATAAAAAGGACCAATCGAATTGATCTCTTGGAAAAAGGTCTTGAAGCACCCGTTGTAATTGAGGGTATACAACAATCTAAGATTTTCTTAGATAGATTAGAAAATGAACTGCAAGGACATGATTGGTTATATGGACAAAGCTTTGGCATAGCAGATGCTGCAACTATTCCTTATATTATTCGCATGGATCAATTAGCTTTATCTTCTCTATTTAACGAAAGTTCAAGACCTAATATATGTTCTTGGTATAGAAAAATACAAAAAATGGATATTTTTCAAAAAGCAGTCACTGAATTTTTACCACAACCTCTAGTGACTATTCTGAATAAGTTTGGTGAAGATCAAAAAGATCAAGTTTTAGCAATTATGGAGAATAATTAATGGCAATTATAAAAGCAACTGACGTGGCGTATCCGACACTTCAATGTCCTGATTTAGATATACAAGAACAATTTCTTATACATTTTGGTATGCATACAGTTTCGAAAACTGATGATACTTTGATCATGCGAGGAGATGGACCCCAACAATTCATAGAAATATGTAAAAAAGGGGAAAAGAAATTTATCTCTACGGCATTTAATGCTGGATCAATGGATGACCTAGAAAGACTCAGTCAAACAAATTCATTTAGTGATATCGAAGAATTAAATACTCCAGGAGGAGGATATATTACTAGAGCTCAAGATCCCGATGGAATTGGAGTTGAAGTAGTTTTTGGTATTGAAGATAGAAAGGTTGATAAATTGCTTCAACCCTTCCCTACTAACGAAGGTGGACAAATCAATAGAGTCAATCAATTAAAAAGGTTTAATAAAGGAGACACACCAAGGATCATCAGATTTGGCCATTATGGTATCAACTCTCTTGATATTGAAAAATCATTGGAGTGGTATAACGAACATTTAGGAATTATAGCATCTGATATATTGCAACCACCCTCTCCTCCCGGAGAAGAACCACTTACGGCAGGTATCTTTGCTAGATTAGATAAGGGCTCAACTCCAACTGATCATCATTCAATTTTTTGGCTTAATGCTCATTTAGTTTCTGAAAGTATTCCAGGTTTAAATCATATTTCTTTTGAAATGCTAAACATCGATGATGTTTTCATGGGTCATGAACTTTTGAAAAGAAAGGCGAAAGAACATGACTATGAGTTAGAATGGGGCGTGGGTCGTCATTATCAAGGGAGTCAAATCTTTGATTATTGGAGAAGTCCTTTTAAACAAGTACACGAGCATCAAACTGATGGAGATTACTTAGATAATACTATCCCACCACAAATAGTTAATCCCATGTCTGACGGAGATCCTGATTATCCAGAGTTTGGCCCTTCGCAATGGGGCGCTGCTATATCAGAAACATTTGGAAATAAAGAAGGTACATAAAAATGAATATAAGCGAAAAACCAGTAGCAATAGTAACCGGAGGAAGCAGAGGGGTTGGAGCGGCTACAGCAAAACTATTAGCCTCCAAGGGATGGAATGTAACCATTACCTGTACTAGTTCAATTGAAGATGCAAATGTTGTAGTTCAAGAATGTGAGGGTCTAGGTGTAGAAGCACTCGCTATATCAGCTGATGTAGGAGATAACGAAGCTTGTGTGAAGACTGCAAATGAAACAATTGCTAAGTGGGGAAGAATTGACGCACTTGTGAATAATGCCGGTACGACTAAATTTGTTTTTAATCATGGTGATTTAGATGGACTTGATGCTGAAGATTTTTTACATATATATAAAATAAATGTTGTTGGACCTTTTCAGATGGTAAGAGCCTGCAGAGCATCATTAGAGAAGAGCGATAATCCTAGTGTTGTGAATATATCGTCTATAGCAGGAATAAAGGGTATCGGAAGCAGCTTGGCTTATGGCTGCTCTAAAGGGGCCTTAAACACCATGACCATGTCTATGGCTAGAAATTTAGGGCCGATTAGAGTTAATGCTATATGTCCTGGTTTTATACAGGGTGAGTGGTTGAAGAAAGGAATGGGTGATGATCTTTATAATGCAGCCCTCAAAAACTTAACTCAAAACACCCCCTTGAATCTTACCGTGACTCCCGATCAAGTTGCTCAAGGTATATATAGTTTTATTGGAATAAATAAAGTAGTAACCGGTGAAACAATGCTCATGGACGGCGGACATCACCTAATCATATAAGTTTCCTTAGGGAGAAAACTTTTTCCGCTAGCTTCAACAATCTCAGAACGATTAGATAAAAAACATTAGTAAACATTAATGCCCTTCTTGGCTGCTACATTGGGGATTAGTACAGCCGAAAAGGGCACTTTGCTCCTCCTTGAGAAGTTCTTTAGAAGTTAGCTCTGAAGCTTACTCCAATTTCTTTTCCTGGCTCCCACATCATAAAGTGTGAACCTGTTACTAATGGCAAGTCTATACTTTGAGTACCCACTTGTTCATCAGTGATATTCCTGCCAAACAAGGCAAGTTCTAGACCATTGGCCATGGTAAGTGCAATTCTAGCTCCTATCTTTGTTGCAGAGTCATGCAATCCAAGAGGATCATTATCACCATTAGAATAAAATTCATCTACATGGTTAGCATTTATTGAAATAACCATTTGCCTGTTATTACTAAATGTTTGGAAATAGTCCATATACATAGAAGCTGATAATTCAGGTGCATAGTTACCTGTTTGACCAGATAAATCTTGGGAACAAGCTCTACTTCCTGTTGCTAGTCTATTGTCGACTTCTTGATCGGCCGTACATGCTGCTCCAACAAAAGATTTATAAGCAAAATCCAATGAAGTTATTGACCCACCTAAGACTAAATTATCTGTTGGTGCCCAAGTCAAATCTATTTCAATTCCATCTATTTCAGCTTGTGCTGCATTTGAAACTACAAATGCTGAGCCATTGAATGCTGATACTTGTAGATCTTCATAGTCCGTTGTGAAGTATGCAATATTAGCTCTCAAAGACTTTTCAGGTATTTCTATCTTTGCTCCCACTTCGATTGTTGTAGCTTCTTCAGGATCAAATTGAAAAGCGGCTGCAGGTGTAGATGGATTAATTTTTGCAGCATTCTCCGAACCATCAAATCCTCCTGCCTTGTATCCGTCAGCTGCACTAAAATACAATCTGGTTGTATCGCTAGCTTCGTATAAAAATTTTATAGAGGGTGTTGTATGGCTTTCTGATCTTTCTTGCAGAGGAAAGTTGTAAGGAGATCTGTCTAATAATACTTTTATTACTCCTAAGACTGGTGGAGCCATTGTAGGATTATCAATACCAACTCCTCCTGTAGCAGAGGAACTAAATACTTGTGATCCTTTTACTTCCTTATCATCCTCAGAGACTCGAACACCTGCTTTCATGGTTAATTTTTCATTCAAATACCATGTGCCTTCAGCAAATGCAGATAAAGTTGTTGAGTTTTGGTCAAATAAGGTATGAGTTGCAGCTGTCTTTGCAGAAAATGCGCCCCCGGTTTGAAAGGCAAACAAATCTGGTGCTGGGAAAGTTTGACCAAATAATCCTCCGAAGTCTGTAGCAAAAGTACCATTATTCTGAGAAAAATAATCAATATCATCGTAATAAAGCCCTGCAACATATTCAAATGTGTCGCTTGATGGTGAAGTTATTACAAATTCTTGAGTGACTGCAGAGAAATCATGAAAACTATCTGTTGAAAGAAAATCCATTGGTCCAAAATCAGCATCAAGACCCCAAGTATAGTCATAAGAAGAATATGAAGTGGTAGATTTAAACTCATGGTCCCCCCAAGAGGACGTAATATTTAAAATAGCATTATCAGTGTCTGTTGATCCTCCTGTGGGATTGACACCTTGGCCATTATTAACATAAGAAACACCTGGTTTTCCAGTCACTATATTTGGGAAATGTTTATTAGTGATACTAACTGCTAAAAATGCTCCTGTGTAACCATTCTGTGCCAGCACTGGCAGAGGTCTTGAAGTACGATAAACAGATATTCCACTTTCTTGTCCGCTCTTATCACTGGAAGACGATGTTAATTTTAAATTAACTTCTGTATTGTCTAGTTCCCAAAGGAATGTTGCTCTGACCGAAGTGGCTTCTGTTGAAGGTTCATCTGTATTTAAAAGTTGGTTTTCGATCCATCCATCTGATTCTTCGTAAGATGCAGCTAGTCTCATTGCAAACGAATCACTCATTGAAATATTAGTTGCGCCTTGAAATTTTGTTGTATTCCATTCAGGTACGAATTCAACAGACATATTACTATCAGCCTCACCGCCTATTTGAGGAGATTTGCTTATAACATTTATAACTCCACCAATTGTGTTTTTGCCAAAAAGTACTCCTTGAGTGCCTTTCAGCACTTCAATTCTCTCAATGTCCAATAGAGGTGCAAGGTATTGCTGACCTTTCGATATAGGCATTCCGTCAATAAATTGAGTTACAGACTGGGAAAAGCCTTTATTAGCTCCAGATCCCACGCCTCTCATATATATATTCCATTCACCTGCTCCCTTAGTTACATGTAAACCTGGTACATGATTAGCAAGACTCTCAAACGAAGTTATACCTAGATCTGATATTCTATCTCCTGAAAGTACCTGGATAGAAATAGGAACTTCAGCCAAACCTTCAGCTTTCTTTTGAGCAGTTACCACTATCTCATCTAGCCTAGAATCGCCATATACATTAAATGATAAGGCAATTAGAAAAGATAAAAATGTAAAAAATTTTATTGAATTCATTGAAATTTCCCCAAAATGTTATTCTAGTAAACACTAATTTTTACTAGTTATTTATAGTATGTACGTGTGATGACATTATGTCAATGACATTTCGTCACTGCTTTTTTTATGATACAGTCTGATTTTTACACCATTTAAAAATCAAAAAATTTATGCTTAGTACACACGACAAACTATTAAATGCTGCCTACAGTTTGATTGAAAAGGAAGGTTTTGAGGCAATAACAGCAGCAAAAATAACTACACAAGCTGATTTAGGATACGGTACGTTTTATAAATATTTCAAATCGACTGAAGATATTTTTAAAGAAGTTTTTAGACAGAAGTTAAAGGCTGTTTCTGAGAAGATCTTTGCCATTAATCAGAACGAAGACGACAAACTTTATGGTTATTTAAAAGGTCATGCCTTAATTTTTTATTATATCTGTGAAGGGAAATATACTAATTGGATTATGGAGAGACCTAATTATTTTATTGAAATAATATCTGATGCAGCAAGAGAACATGCCACTAGTGATCTTCGCGAAGCGATAGCAGTGAATCAATTAGATCAATCTAGTTTTTTAGAATTTGAAGAAGAAATGTTTGTACTGGATGTATGGTTGATTATTGGCGCTCTAGATCTAATTGAAAAAGGCTCCGAAAGAAATAAAGTATGTAGATCTCTTCTTAGATACGTTGCACCTCAGGTCTTATCTTCTTCTCTCACAGAAAGTCTTATAGATAGCATACTCTTGAATGTTGAATCTGATCTGCATCATCTATTAAATTAAATGCCTTCAGGTCTTCAAAACAATCAAGTTGAAGAAACTTCAGATGAATGGGTTCTATATCATAATAATTTCTCCTTATGCTCTAGGAAAGTTCGGTTTTGCCTTGAAGAGTTAGGCTTGGATTACAGATCTGAGCAAATAGATTTAATTGAGACCGGGAAGTACGAAGTTGCTTCGAAAAAGTATTTGAAAATTAATCCAAACGCGACCGTACCAGTATTGCTGCATCAAGGAAGGCCAATATATGAATCTCATGAACAGATTTATTACTTACTAAAACAGTCACTTGATAAAAAAAATATTCTACCCTCTGAACCGAGTGAAAGTTTAGTTATGGATTATTGGATTGAAAAATCATCTCTAGTTGGTAATCCACTAGAAAACCAAGATAAATATGCAGGTAATTGTTGTGGGCCTTTAACGTTTCCTTTATTTGTAACAATGATCAAATATGTGAACTTAAAAGAAATACTCAAAGGTCTTAAATCTCATCCCATGAAGGAAAGAGTAATAATTTTCTTAATTTTTAAAATATTGGGTTTAAAAGTTTTTAGCCGCCCTCTTCCATTTGCGAAATTATTACAATCATCCTTTTTAAACTTAAACAAACATCTTTATGACTTAGAGAACCATCTAGAAGACCAAAAGACTCCTTGGATAGTTGGAACAGATCTCTCTTTAGCAGACATAAGTTGGGCGGCTATTCTTCACCGCCTCCATGAATGTGGATGGGAGAATATGTTGTTATCTGATAAACCTTATATCAAGGAATATTATTCTAATTTAATTATTAAAGATGCCTTTAAAAAAGCTTTCGATAATCCTACACATCCCATTCTTCTTAAGGGAGTAGAAGATTTAAAACATGCTCTTAAGAATAAATCCCCTATCACTGAGCTTCACAACAAAATAAGGAATAACTTACATGAATCATGATTACGATATAGGAATAGTGGGCCTGGGACCGGTTGGAAGTTTTGCTGCTTTATTGTTAGAAAAAAAAGGACTAAAAGTATTAGCCATAGATAAAGATCAGGACATCTATTCCTTACCTAGGGCTGTCAGTATTAGCGACCAGGGACTAAGAATGACCCAAGAGGTAAATATAGATGATATTTATATTGAGAATAGTACAGAGGTTGGCGGCGCTGGATTTGTAGACAAAGATCTCAACTTTATAGGCGATCCGATAGAATTAAAAGGTTTCACTACTCCAAATGGTTGGGCTCCAATGCGCTTCTTTCATCAACCATATACCGATAAAAAAATAAGACAAAGGCTAGAACAATCTTCTATAACGATCTTGTTAGAGACTGAGATTGTAAGTGTTATTGATGAAATTGAAGGTGTGAAATTTAATACCAAGAACCTTGTAGACTCTACTGAAAAACAATATACCTGTAAGTATCTAATTGGTGCGGACGGAGGGTCAAGTGCTCTTAGAAAGTTATTAGGAATCACTCAGGAAGATCTTAATTATAATCGTGATTGGGTGGTGGTTGACGTTGAATTAACTGGAAAAAATAGACTTGATGACAAGGCTATACAGATATGTGATAAAGAAAGAATTGGAACTTTTATACCATCTCATCTGCCATTTCGTAGATGGGAGTTCATTATTTATGATGATGAAAATAAGAAAGATTTTCAGGATGATAAAAAAATTCAAGAACTGATTGGAAGGTGGTTAAATCCAAATGAATACAAGATAATTAGGAAAGCTATTTATCAATTTCATTCAGTATTGGCACATGATTTTAAAAAAGGAAATTGCTTCTTAATTGGTGATGCGGCCCATCAAAACCCCCCATTTATGGGTGAAGGTATGATGTCTGGATATAGAGATGCTTTTAACCTTGCATGGAAAATTGCCTTTGTAATTAAAAATAATTTTTCTTCAAACCTTTTAGATACTTATCAAGAAGAAAGGAGGCCTCATGCAAAATTTGTAGTTGAAAATTCTGCAGGTATTGGAGAATTGATGGAAGCCTATGCAAATGCAGATGATCCAAAAGATGTGCCCTCAGAATTAGTTGCAAAAGGATATGGATCATTCATCTTACCTAACTTAGATGAAGGTTTATTCTATGGAGGTAAGGCAGATGATTCTATGGCAGCTGGGCAATTTTTTCCTCAAATAGCATCATATAAAGATGGATTAATCGAAGAACGCCAAGACTATTTATTGGGAGATGGGTTTGCCTTTTTATCAAAACAGGAAATTGAGATAAGTGAGAAGCATAAAAAATTTTTAGATAAATTGAATTGTTGTTTCGTCACTCTAGAAAAGGATGTAATTGAATCCAATCCCTGGGTGGCTGGATTTTTAGAACTGGGTGATACTTTTATTATTAGACCTGATAAATATATTTATGGATGTAGCTCCAATAATGTATCTTTAGATGAGTTAATCGAAGATTTAAAAAGTAGAATGTTCTCAAACTAAAAATTTACAATCTCAATACAATTATGAAATTAGAAGTATCACATACCATCTTAAACATTAAAGACTCAAATATAATCATTGAGTTTTATTCAAAGGTTTTAGGCTTCAAAGTTAGCGATCAAGGGCTGATTGGCGGAGCGGGGCCAGAAATTATCTTTATGAGTCAAGATGAAAATGAGCATCATCAAATAGGATTTTCAGTTCAACGTGAAAATTTGGATCATTCCACTCAATTAAATCACATCTCTTTTAGAGTAAGGACATTCGATGAAGTTCAGGAAGTTAAGAATGCGTTAGAGGCAAAAGATTTCGAATATCTACCTTTATGTCATGGCAATTCTTTGTCGCTTTATTTTAATGATCCTGAAGGAAATACATTAGAAGTATTTTTCGATACTCCTTGGCACGTGATTCAGCCTCAAACTGAAATATGGGATACTAATATGACTGAAGATGAAGCTTTGAAATGGGTTGAACTAACCTTTAAAGATAAACCTGATTTTTCAAAAATAGAAGATAGTAAGAAAGAATTTGTTAATCGAACTTAAATATAGGACTACTTTATGGACTTAGGTATCGAAAATAGAAAAGCAATTGTCTGTGCATCCTCAAAAGGATTAGGGAAAGCATGTGCTAAAAGCTTGTTAGAAGAAGGAGTATCAGTTGTTATCAATGCCCGAGGAGAAGAAGCACTTCAAGAAACGTTCAGAGAATTGTCATTAATTGATAAAGACAAAGTATCCATGGTTATAGCTGATTTGAATACTGATGAAGGAAGGAAAGAACTTATAGAAAGCTGCCCTGATGCTGATATTTTAATTAATAATAATAGCGGCCCTCCTCCTGTTAATTTCCTGGAGACGGATAAAGAGGACTGGATGAAAGCACTTGATGCGAATATGTTATCTGCTATTTTCATGATTAAAGATCTTCTGCCAGGAATGATTGAGAGAAATTTTGGAAGAATAATAAATATCACCTCAGCAATGGTTAAGTCTCCTCATCCCTTAATGTCTCTTTCTACTTCTGCAAGAACAGGACTCACTGCCTTCTCAAAAGGAATATCCAAAGACGTGTCAAAGCATAATGTGACAATCAACAACATGCTGCCCGAAAGATTTGATACAGATAGACAAGTTTTTATGACAGAAATGATTATGGAAAATCAAAATCTTTCTAGAGAAGAGGCCAGATCACAGATAGCAAGTACTATCGCAGCAAATAGATTTGGTAGACCTGAAGAATTTGGAGCTACTTGTGCTTTTTTGTGCAGTGAACATGCAGGTTTTATTTCTGGTCAAAATCTTCAAATGGATGGTGGTTCTTATGAAGGCTTAATCTAAGTCATCCCTTCCAGAACTTAAGCATATTAATAGTTGTAACATCTTTGACTATGAAGTGATGATAAAGCGCAGCAAGAATATGAACTGCAATAAGAGCAATAATAGCATTGGTACAAAATTCGTGGATTCCTCTTACTATTAAAAACAAATCATCATTATGATTTGCAAAAGCAAGATCATAGGAACTAAATACCATTATTGGATCTGATGCAAAATTAGCTGAAATTATTCCCGTCAGCATTAAAGCACCCATTAAAAAATATAGACCATAATGTCCTATTTGAGCTGCAGTAACTTGCCATTTGGGCATTGAACTAGGAAGACTAGGCGCGCCGTAACGATATCTAAGTAATATTCTCAAGAGAAATAAAAAAGTAATGATTAATCCCATTGTTGCATGATCTGCTCGAGATTCTAATCGATCCCAAAGTTCCATTTCTCCACCAAATTTTTGAGCAACATTTAAATCCAGCATGATTGCAAGAGCCATAAGCCAATGTATTGTTTTTTGAATTATTTTATAGTCTTGCATGTAGCTAATTTAAAGCATGACAGTCTTGTGCATACAAATAACTCAATATTGATGAATTATCAACATAACCCCAAATTCTGCAGAAGCTATTACCATCTTGTTTTTTTCCAAACTCCAACTCTTTAACTTCCAAGCGGTAGATTACTTCATCAGTATTCTTTTTAATTACCTCATAAAAACCTTCCAGAAAGATTTCATGACCAATAACATCCACTGCATAAATCATATCCATTGTATCGGAAGTAACATGCATAAAATCTGCATCGCCTTTCCAATAAGCACCTTTGGGGACTTGATTGTCAGAGCAAGCACTGATAATCAAAAAAATGGTAATTAAGAATTTATTTCTTATCTTTTGTTCTGTAATCACCGAAATCCTTATCTCTTTTGGTTAAAGCTTCTTTTAAACCAGAGGCTAGTTCTTTTAAATGTTCTTTAGTAGATCGACTGTGCATGGCTAAGGCTTGTAATTCTGTTCCTGCTCTGATTCCATCTCTCATGCCCATTATTTCCATTTGTCTATGTATAGATCGCTTGTTTATAGCCTGAATATCAGAAGGTACCTGCGCAACTTTATACGCAATCTTTTCAACCTCATGAGCTATAAGATCGCTAGTGAAAGCCTTATTGGCGAATCCTTTCTCAGCTGCTTCAATTCCAGAAATTGATTCGCCTGTTAGCATCATCTCCATTGCATTCCTCATGCCTAGAAGCCAAGGAAAGAATTGATTGTCTGGAGGGCTCATAGATCTAACAACTGGATAACCTATTTCTGCATCTTCTGTTACATAAACAAGATCACATGAAGCTGCTAATTCGGTACCACCGGCCAAACAATAACCATGAACTTCGGCAATAACAGGCGTAGATAGATCCCATATCTTAAAGGCACCTTCTACTACGTGTCTTGGCCAAAAACCATCTGATTTACTTGTATGGAAAGGAAGATCCTTGCTGTTATCGTAAGATAAATCATAACCTGCACAAAAACATGATCCCCTACCGGCTATTATGATTGCTTTAACCTCAGGATCCTCATCAAAATCATTTAAACAATCAAATAGTTCCTTTCTGAGAGGATTGCACAATGCATTTCTCTTCTCCGGACGATTAAGATAGATACGCCTAACTGAAGACTCTAGCTCTTCACATTCTATAAATTCGTATTTCATTTTATTCTCTACTTTACCCTGAAACTGGTTTTTTAACACTGATAGACGTCCCTTCTACTTTTACTTCAAATGTAAGTAAATCTTCAAATGCAGGGGGAGATTGAACGGATCCATCCGTTAAATTGAATACTGCACCATGAACAGGACAAGATATAAAATTTCCAGTAATTTGTCCTCCACATAAAGGAATGTCCGCATGAGAGCATTTGTCTTCGACAGCAAAAACACCTTCCTCGGTATTACAGATCAAGATATCAAATCCATCTAATTGAATTGATTGGGATTGATTGAGGTCGATATCAGTAATATCTGCGACTTGAATGAATTCATCATTCATTTTTCTACCGCCTTATTTACCTGAAACCCCATAAAAGAAATTAGTAGAGCAAACGGGAGTACTGCCCAAGTAACTGAAAGAACAGCTATACCAGTACCAACCAAACCTCTTACAAACCACCCCCCAATAACATCACCGGATCTAGCAATGAAAGTATCGATAAAGACAGTAGACTTATATCTATCCTGTTTGGTAAGTCGGGTATAAATTGATTCTCTTGTTGGTTTGTTGAGGCCATACTCAAAGATTCGTAGACTTATAACAACCATCATTACCGTTGTTATAGTCGGATATAGAGCGTATGCCATAAAGGCTATTGCAAACAAAACACCATAAATAACAAGAATAGTCAGACTACCAACCTTTCTTAAAATATAGGATGCAACAAATAACTGCATTAAAAGAGTGAGAGGAGTAACTATTTGCTCAATACGAGCAAATAAAGCCGTCCTCTCACATGGGTCCTGAGACCAGTCTTGAACTATACCTAAAGAAATCATCCATGAAACCGTCATTAACATTGTAAAAAGAATGACATAGATACCTAAATTTCTTATAGCAGGATCATTGATAGTATTTTTTATGGCTTCAAGACTCGAGCCTCCAATTTCTTCAGTAGGATTATTGTCTAAGTGACGAGGTTTAAATGATCTAGAAAAATAGATCGCAAATAATAAAGAGAAAATAGAAAAAACTATAAGAGTCATTGGTCCTAAATCAGAAATAGATGAATTTCCGCAAATTTCAGTAGAAAAATATCTTGCGACAGTGGATCCAAAAAAAGCGCCCAATGAACCCCCTGCACTGATAATTCCGAAGAATTTCTTAGAATCCGTGTGATCAAAAAAATTGATCATAGTTACCCAGAAGATAGACACCACAAAAAACGAATAAACATTTGCCCAAATATAAAATGCTCTTCCAGTCCAAATTCTGCCCTCATCTCCTGCAAATGACCACAAAAGTAAGAACATTATTAGATTTACAACAAAGAAAGAGTAGATATAGACAATTATCTTATTCTGACTGACCCTTGATACAAGCCAAGCATAGATAGGATTAATGATAAGCATAGCTGCCATAACGCCCATCAACAGCCAAGGTAAATTATAGATACCCCCCTGAACAGCCAACTCGTTCCTAACTGGCCTTAATGCATACCAGGATGCTAGAACAAAAAAGAAGAATAAAAATGCTTTGAATAAAATAGAGGCTTCATTTTTATTAATTTGCGGAAAGAAACTAACTGAATTGTTATTCATAAAGTCATTATATTGTTGTAATTATAATCTTCCATATGGCGAGATAAATTTTTATACTTAAATTATGGTCGCTCAGCCTTTTTTAATATTTGGGATATCTCATATCGCTACTTTAGTATTTATTATAGCAATTGCCTTCCTTTTACCCGCAAGCATTAAAAACAGAAAATTTGAGGATAAAATTTTTATTGGCAAAATCGTTGGATTCTTTGCAATAATCCTTGAATTAGTAAAACCTTTCATCTGGCATTACTCTATGAATTTTGCATGGATAGAATTAATTCCAATACATATGTGTAATTTATCTACCCTTTTTATAGGTATCTTCTTGTTAACGAAAAAAAGATTATTTTTTGAAGTTTCTTTTTTTTGGGGAATAGGCGGAGGACTAAATGCATTACTAACTCCTGATATCCCTAATAATTTCCCCGATCCCCACTTTATCCTTTTTTTTGTAGGGCACGGTTTTTTAATGGTGGCTATTGCATATGCCTCTATTAGTTTAAAAAATAGGCCCACTTTAAATTCAGTGAAAAATGGAATTTACTTTTCTTTAGTATCACTTCCCATGATTTACATCATCAATGAATTGCTTGGCCCTGAAGTGAATTACTGGTACTTGGCTTCTAAACCTGAAGGAGAAAGTCTTTTTAATCTATTTCCAGACCCACCAATGCACATACCAGCTCTTATAATTATTGGGACAATACTTTTCTTTGTGATCTATTCTCCATATTGGTTGTATGATTCTTTTAAGAAGGAATATGCTGAATAAGTAAAGTTGGAATATTGTGAGTATTTGATTTGACTGTTGAAACTAAAGTGTTGGGTTTTCTCCCTTCTATAACAGGAGTCATGTCAAATCCTTCTTTGCGTAATCTATCATAGGTTTGCTTAATGTCTTTGACGTCCCAGGC
>CALJGK010000021.1 GCA_938075195.1 uncultured SAR86 cluster bacterium | reverse complement strand
AGTGCTTCATTGCTTGGAAAAAATTTATAAATAGACGGCCTCTTCATCCCTGTTAGTCGAGAGATGTCCTGAATAGTCAGTTCATAATTTTTATTTTGATAAATAAATTCTGCAGCCTCTAAAACCTTATCAAATCTTCTTTTGCTTCTTACTTGTTTGGGCTCAATAAAACTATATTTTGTAACAGTAGGTGGCATAATTTCTATACGTACACATTATCGCTTTATATTGAGTTCTTCAAATAAAAGATAAATGCCATTATTTGTACATTGCACACAAAGGTAGAGTTAGAACTAATTGATAAAGTATAATCAAGTATATGAAACCTCAAGAAAATTTGAATTTAGATAATTACTGGTTGCCATTTACACCTAACAAAAAATTTAAAGCCAATCCTCGTCTTTTGACATCGGCCAAGGGTATGTACTATAAGACTGATGATGACAGAGAAGTCTTAGATGGAATTGCAGGACTATGGTGTACAAATGCGGGCCATTGTCATCCAAAAATAGTTGAAGCTGTTCAAAATCAGGTTGCTGAACTTGATTATGCAACAGCTTTTAATATGTCTCATCCAAAAGCCTTTGAACTCGCTGAAAAAATTTCATCTCTAACTCCTGAAGGAATGGACAGAATATTTTATGGTAATTCTGGTTCAGAAGCCGTTGAAACAGCTATGAAAGTTGCTCTTGCCTACCATGCGTCTAAGGGAGAGGGTCAAAGAACTAAATTTATAGGAAGGGAAAAAGGCTACCATGGCGTAAATTTTGGCGGTGTTTCCGTTGGTGGTTTAACGCCCAATAGAAAATCTTTTGGACCTTTACTACCCGGTATAGATCATATGCCGCACACATGGGACGTTGAACATATGGCGTTCTCGAAAGGTCAGCCTGAATGGGGTCTTCATTTAGCAGATGAACTTGAAAAAATTCTCATGCTTCAAGATCCTTCAACAGTAGCTGCAGTAATTATTGAACCTGTAACAGGTTCTGGAGGTGTAATCGTTCCTCCCAAAGGTTATTTAGAAAGAATAAGAGAGATATGCACAAAGCATAATGTTTTGTTAATTTTTGATGAAGTAATTACAGGGTTTGGAAGACTGGGGTGCTGTTTCGCTGCCAATCGATTTAAAGTTAGACCAGACATGATCACTATGGCAAAAGGCCTGACTAGTGCGATGATACCTATGAGTGCTGTAGCTTTTGATAATTCAATTTATGATCAACTTATGGAAGGACCTGAAGCTATGATCGAATTGTTTCATGGATATACCTATTCAGGACATCCTGTGGCATGTGCTGCGGGCATAGCCACATTAGATGTATATGAAGAGGAAGGTTTATTTGATAAAGCAAAAGCAATGGAGCCTCATTTTGAAGATGCAATTCACTCTTTAAAAGGCTTGAATCAAGTTATAGACATCAGAAACATAGGTTTAATGGGCGCCATTCATTTTGGATCAGAAGGATTGCCAGCTACGGAGTTTGCTGCAAAAGTATTTCAACATTGTTATGACAATAATGTTTTAGTGAGGTATTCAGGAGAATTCTTAGTCCTTTCTCCGTCTTTGATAGTTGAACCCAAGCATCTAGACAAGATTGCCGAGGCTCTCAAGTCTGCCATAAATTCAGTCAGCTAGGCAAATGTCAAATATCGATTGGTTCAATGAATCAATATTAATCAAACCTATTGCAAAGCAAATAGAGGTTCACAAAAAGAGTATTAACTATTTAGTATGGGGTGATCAGGGGAAACCTGGATTATTCTTTATACACGGTTATAGCTCGCATGCTCACTGGTGGGATTTCGTTGCACCTGCTTTTTTAGAAAATTATTGTGTCGTTGCCATAGATCTTTCTGGTTGCGGGGACAGTGATCATAGAGATGAATACTCTCAAGAAATATTCGCTGATGAAATAAAAAGTGTTTGTGATGACATGGGGTGGACTCATGCAGATTTTATAGCACACAGCATGGGTGGTTCAATTTCCTTAAACGCAACATCAATATATCCAAATTTATTTAAATCTTTAACCCTACTAGACTCAATTGTCGTCCTTCCTCCAGAAAAAGTCAGAGGATTTTCTTCTGGTAATTCAATGATAAGAGCCGACTTTATTTATGACGATAAAGATTCTGCCATTGAGAGTTTCAGGCTAATTCCGCCTCAGCCTTGCAATAATGAATATTTATTAAAGCATATTGCTGCAAACTCATTTAAGCAAAGAGATGATGGCTGGGTCTTAAAATCCGATGGCAAAATTATGAAGACTTATAAGTCAAAAGACTTGACTGATATTTTGATGTCCAACCAATGCCCAATTAATATTGTTTATGGTTTAATGAGTCAAATTTTTACACAAGACATCTTGGACTACACCCTTTATGTCGGTAATATCCCTGGCGAGAGGGTTATAGGTATTCCGGGTACTATGCATCATTTATTTGTTGATGACCCAATAAGCACCATAGATGCGATAAAGAAATTGATAGGAGAAAATGAATGACAGATGGACCTAAAAAGATCATAGATGATATTTCAAATGGATTTGCAGAACACGGCTACATTTGTAGTGAACAAATAGCTACGGCTGTATATCTAGCCTCGCAGTTAGAAAAACCAATTCTTATTGAAGGTCCTCCTGGAGTAGGTAAGACGGAGTTGGCCAATACCGCTGCACTATACTTTCAAAAAGAAATGATTAGATTGCAGTGTTACGAAGGTTTGGATGAATCTAAAGCCTTGTATGAATGGAGATATGGTAAACAGCTTTTATACACCCAAATCTTAAAAGAACAGATGCAAGAGGTGCTTGAAGGAGCAAAAGGATTGAAAGAATCTTTAGATAGACTGATGAAATTTGAAGATATATTCTTTTCAGAAGATTTCTTAGAAACAAGACCTTTGCTTGAGGCCTTAACATCAAAAACAGGAGCAGTTCTGCTGATCGATGAAGTTGACAAATCTGACGAAGAGTTTGAAGCCTTACTTTTAGAAATTTTATCGGAATTTCAGATTTCAATTCCTGAACTAGGAGTAAGAAAAGCAGAAGTAAAACCACTTGTCATGCTTACTAGTAATAATAGTAGAGAAATAGGAGATGCCCTCAAAAGAAGATGCCTCCATCTTTATATTCCATTTCCTGAAGCAAAACTTGAAAGACAAATTATCCAAGCTAGAGTGCCTGAAATATCAGATGCTCTCCAAATACAGTTAGTAAATTTTGTGCAAGGAATAAGGCAGTTGGATCTTAAGAAGTTACCAGCTATCAGCGAGACTATAGATTGGGCAAAAACAGTAATTCTTCTGAACTCTGAAGAGTTAGATGCTAAATTGGCAGAAGATACCTTGAATGTTTTGCTTAAACATCAACAAGATATTGAAATAGTTAAGAAAGAAATTCCGTCTCTAGTTTCATTAGCAACAGAAACATCTGATGGAAAAAGTATTAACTGATTTTGTTAAAGCTTTAAGAAACTCAAATGTCAGAGTTTCTCCCGCTGAAACTATTGATGCTGTCACAGTAGTCAATAATGTTGGGTATGAAGATAAAGAGCTATTAAAAAGAACTTTATCAATAGTTTTGCCGAAAACTCCAGATGAAAAAAAGAAATTTGAAGCCTGTTTCGATGACTTCTTTGCAGACGAAATTAAGCAACAAATTCCGCTAGATACCAATCAGTTAAATGATGTAGGTGATATTGATTCTGATTTAGCTAAGAAACTCTTGGAAGGTTCGCAAGGGGATTTAATGTTATCGATTGCTGATGCCGCAGAAGCAGCTGAAATAAGAGAGATAAAGTATTTTACACAAAGATCCGTTTTTACTAGACGAATTTTAGAAAAAATGGGCGTCGGAAAGCTTGAAGATGAACTAATGCAACTTGGAGCTGCTCGAGAAGATGAATTACCCTCAGAACTCGAACAAGAGCTTAGAAATCAGCTAGCAAATCTCAGAGAGAGAGTTTCAGATTACGTCCAGCAACAGTTTTTACTCCATGGAGATGTTTCTGGAGAACAATTAAGAGAGCAGGTATTCAAATCTATGAATATGGCCCAAATTGATAGATCTTACCTGCATGAAGTACATTCCCTTGTAAGAAAAATGGCCAAAAAGTTAGCTAATCTTCATTCGCGAAGAAAAAAGAACTATAAAAAGGGAAGATTAGACATAAGAAAAACAATAAGGGATAACTGGGTCAATCAAGGTATCCTTTTTAATTTGAGTTGGTCTTATAAGAAAGTAGATAGACCTAAAATATATGTCATATGTGATGTCAGCGGTTCTGTAGGTGCATATGCTAGATTCATGCTTATGTTTCTATTTAGCTTAACCGAAGTTGTGTCTAAACTAAGAGCATTTGTTTTTTCATCTAATTTGGGAGAAGTGACTAATGACTTCAAAGATTCGCAACTAGATGAAGCTATAGAAAAAGCTCTTCAAAAACATGGCGGAGGTTCTACAGATTATGGACAAGCCCTTACTGATTTTGTCAGCCTATGCCTAGACGACATTGATAAAAAAACAACAGTAGTGATCTTAGGAGATGCCAGAAACAACTTCGGTCCTGAGAAAGCAAATCTCATGAAAACGATAAATGAGCGTGCTAAACAAGTGTTTTGGTTAAATCCCGAAGGAAAGTATAGATGGGACACCGGCGATTCTGTAATGAAAACCTATTCTGCTTATTGCACCAAAGTATTTCCTTGTGGAAATATCGATCAACTTGAAAGAGTTATTTCTACACTATTAAAAACAGCAATTTAAATATATTATTTTATTATGAAAAAACTTTTTGAAATTGGACTCATCTTTTCTTTCTTATTTTCCTTCAATTCTCTGATCGCTCATGATCTTAAAGGAGCAGTTGAAAGTGATGACAGATCACCTAAATATATCGCAAGAGATAATCAACGTAATCCCCTTGAAACTTTGTCTTTCTTTGGTCTTGAATCGGATATGGTTATAGTAGAGCTATCACCTGGCGGGGGATGGTATACAGAAATCTTAGCTAATTTTATACACTATCCAGGAACACTCATAGCAGCGCATTTTAGTGCAGATTCAGATAGAGCTTACTTCAAAAGAAGTAGATCTAATTTTGAAGAAAAAATGGCAAGTAATTCTATGTATGGAAGAGTTGAAATAGTTGATTTAGATTCAAAATTATCTGATCCAGGTACAGTCGATGCAGTCTTAACCTTCAGAAATCTTCATAATTGGCTCGGTCCAGCTATGGATGATATATTTACTAATACACACATTGCCTTAAAGCCAGGTGGTATTTTTGGGATAGTAGAACATAGAGCAAAACCTGGAACATCAATGGATATGATGAGAAAGAGTGGCTATGTGACTGAGGCACACGCAATAGCAATAGCTGAAAAGCATGGCTTCGAACTGGTTGCTAAGTCAGAAATAAATGCCAATCCAAAAGATTTGAAAGACTATCCAAAGGGCGTGTGGACTTTACCACCAAACTTAAGACTTAAAGACACTGACAAAGAGAAGTATCTTGAAATAGGTGAAAGTGATCGAATGACTCTATTATTTAGAAAACCTATTGAATCTTAAAGACTGTGAGCATATTTCCTTCATACTTTAAATCTATTAACAAAGTCTGGAGTGTTTCTAGATTTCCTAATTGATCATTGAAACTCTTTTCACCTTGACTGGCTATTAACGGAATGGTGATTAAATAAATATAGTCATTTTGTAAAATTTTATCTTCAGAACTAAATGAAATTTTAGACTCAATTAAAGAACACAGTTTATAAACCTCATCAGCTACTTCTTTTTTATTTATTAACACTCCATTTAAGCTTTGAATCAATAAATGATTCCTTGGGGTGGAACCAATATTCTCCAATGCTCTTAAAATTCCTTCTGCATCCATATGTTAACAGTATAGTAATAATTACGAGTCCTAGCATAAGTATTCTTAGTCTGTTATTTAATTTAAATTTAATAATTTACCTTGATCCTCTGCGCACTTAAACTGTTGTTAGTAAATTATTAAACAATAAGGATAAATATGAAGAATTTATTTTCAATCGAAGGAAAGGTAGCCTTAATAACCGGTGGATCAAGGGGCATAGGGGAGATGATAGCTGCAGGATTTTTAGCAAATGGAGCAAAAGTCTATATTAGTTCCAGAAAGGCAGAAGTGTGTGACGCTACAGCGAAAAGACTTCAAGAAGAATACGGTGGTGAGTGTATATCTCTTCCAGCTGACCTTTCAAATCTTGAAGGCATCAATGGTCTTGCAGGTAAGATTTCTCAAGATGGCAATCTAGATATTTTAGTCAATAATGCTGGCGCTTCATGGGGGGAGCCTATTGACGAATATTCCGAGCAAGGATGGGATAAGGTTATGGATACTAATGTGAAAGGAGTTTTTTTTCTTACCCAAAAACTACTACCTCTTTTAAGAAAATCTGGTACATCTGAAGATCCATCTAGAGTTATTAATATTGGGAGCATAGATGGAATTAAAACAGGTTTATTTGATGCATTCTCTTATGGGCCTTCTAAAGCAGCTCTTCACCATCTCACAAGAGTCTTAGCCGCTTCATTGGTTAAGGAGAATATTATCGTTAATGCTATTGCGCCGGGACCG
>CALJGK010000020.1 GCA_938075195.1 uncultured SAR86 cluster bacterium | reverse complement strand
CTACTTGGATGACTTGACGCCATCTCGAGGGCTATTAAAGAACCCATACTATGACCGACAATAGAACAGTTTTCTATTGAGTGCTTATCTAAAAAGTTATAAATATAGTTAGATAGTTTACTTATTGAATCTAGAGGCTTATCTTTATTTTTCCCGTGTCCTGGCAGATCAATTGACATAACATCTTTCTTTTTCCTAAGATAGTGTCTTACTGGTAAAGTCCAGACGGTATGATCCATACCAGTGCCATGTATGAAAATAATGGGTTCACTCTTTTTGTTAATTTTTGTTGTTGGGTAATGATACATATTATCTATTAGCTTGTTTAAGTGCTTCGCCTAAATCTTCTTTAAGATCATTAATATCTTCAATACCAACAGAAAGTCTAACTGTATCCTCAGTGATACCAGCTTTTTTCAATGAAGCTTTATCCATTCGAAAGTGAGTAGTGCTTGCTGGGTGTATTACGAGAGACTTCGCATCACCTACATTGGCTAAATGAGAAAATATATTAAGAGATTCGATGAATTTTTTGCCAGACTCAACACCTCCTTTAATTTCAAAAGTAAAAACAGCACCACAACCTCTTGGAAGGATTTTCTGTGCTAATTTGTGATCTGGATGGTTGTCTAATTCAGGATATGAAACACTTTTAACGGCATCGTGTTCCGATAAGAAGTTCACGACTTCTCGTGTATTGGAAACATGCCTCTCCATCCTCAAGCTAAGTGTCTCTAGGCCTTGTAGAATTAAAAAGGCAGTATGTGGACTCATGCATGCACCGAAATCTCTTGCTCCCTCTTTCCTCGCTCTATTGATAAAGGCAGCAGGTCCAAATTCATCCACAAACTTCATTTCATGAAAGCCTTTATATGGTTCATTTAAAGTTTTAAATTGTTTATTTGAGCTCCAATCAAAATTTCCGCTATCTACTAAAAGACCGCCTATAACTACACCATGCCCAGATAGGAATTTCGTGGCAGAGTGAAAAACTATATCTGCTCCATAGTCGAAGGGTTTCATTAAATAAGGCGTTGTAAATGTTGAATCTACTACAAGTGGTACATTTTTTTTATGGGCTATATTTGATATTTTCTCAATATCCATTACATCCAGACCTGGATTACCTAAAGTTTCACCAAAAACTAAGCTCGTATTTTTTTGTATCGCATCTCTTACACTCTTAGCTTTTCTGAAATCTACGAAAGTAGTGGTGATCCCAAAACGGGGAAGGGTGTACTCTAGTAAGTTATGACTCCCCCCATAAAGACTTTTTGAAGCTACAATATGTGAGTTCTTTCCTGCAATAGCCGTGATTGCTAGAAAAAGAGCAGCTTGACCACTGGCGGTGGATATAGCACCAATACCACCATCCAATGAGCTTATTCGTTCTTCCAATACAGCATTAGTTGGATTCGTAATTCTAGAGTAAACGTGTCCAGCTCTCTCGTTATTAAAAATACCAGCTGCTATTTCTGAATCTGGAAATACAAATGATGATGTTTGATATATAGGTGTTGCTCTTGCCCCAAACTCTGGGTCAGGCTTACTGCCTGCATGCAAGGACAAGGTTTCCAGATTAAGATCCTTAGGTTTTTTCATAATTTTTTAGTTCTTTCATGATAGAAATTGCCATTAAAGGATATACGAGCATTAATGGCAATGAAGTTATTAATATTAAATCCAATGCTACGCTATGATCTGAATATAAAACTAATACTGCAGGTAAGATTCCTAATATTATCGCCCAGCTTAGTCTCAGATTTCTATGGGGGCTGGTTGATTGTCCGTCTGTCTTAAGAACATGATAAGAAATTACATAAGACATGGAATCATAAGAAGTGGTAATGAACACTATCGTGATCATACAAAAAATAAATAACATTAATGAGCTTAAGGGTAGGCTGCTTATTACAGTAATAGCTGTTTCTGCATGACCATAAGTTTTCATATCGTTTATGATATTTAGCTCTCCATTGAGTTCACCATTCATCGCATAACCACCCAAAATTAAATAAAAGAGCCAAGTACCTATAGTCCCAAAGAAAAGCATTCCAAATATGACTTGTCTTAAATTTCTTCCTTTTGATATTTTTGCTATAAATAGTCCCACTAAAGGACCAAAAGCAACCCACCAAGCCCAATAAAAAATTGTCCATTCTTTAGCAAATTCAGATTGTTCAGTTATCCCAAGTGTACTCATGTCCCAAAAATATTTAAACGAGTAATGAAGACCAGATGCAGAAATATCCATTAAATTAGAAATATCTATAGATAAAAGAATTAAAAGTAAAAAGAATAAAGCTAGTGATAAATTGAAATTACTTAAAGTTTTAATACCTTTATCTAAACCTCTATAGACACTGAATCCAAATAGACTTACGCAAAGACAGATCACTCCAATATCTAATGATAGGTTATTGTTAATATTGAATAATTTACTAAAACCACTTGATAACATAGGTATATATGATCCTATGGTGCCCCCAGCCGCACCTACAGTTGAAAGTATAAATATTAAGTCAATAAATCTACCAAAAATTGATGACTCTATGTTTTTAAAGCCTAGTCCCGATAGACTAGAACTTAATCTCAGAGAATTAAGATTATATTTATAGAAAGCTATAGAAAGTGCAATCGCGGGTATGCCATAAATAGACCATGCGCTTATACCCCAATGAAAAAGTCCATATGCGGTTGCTAGAGCATAAGACTCTTTTGAAAGTGGTTCTATACCAAATTGAGGAATCTCAACATAATAGGACCATTCAACGCTTGACCAATAAATTATTCCGCCACCAATACCTGAACAAAATAACATGCCAATCCAACTAAAGTATGAAAACTCTGGTTCTGCACTATATCCGCCCAATTTATAACTTCCATACTTAGAGCACCCAATGATGATTAAAAATATAAAGCAAAATAGTGTTAATACTAGATAAGAGGAACCAAAAATTTGTGTAATAAGCCCATAGGTATTTTCAATACTTAACTTTGCAAAATCGGCATCAATTAAAATAAATGCAGCTGAAATTAAAACTGACAAAATGCTAATCATCAGTGTGGTTTTATCTATGCTGTAAGTCTTAATTATTTCGTTCAATCGATTCATAATTAAAGGATAACCGCGTGACGCCATAAAAGAAATATGCACTGACCTAAAGTCATAGGAAAATAAAATATACAAGGTATACAATAGGCGACAAATTATGAGTGAAAAGCAAATAAAAAAAATAGTATTGGCCTATTCGGGTGGATTAGACACAACGGTAATCTTACATTGGCTTAAAGATAAATATGATGCTGAGGTAATCGCCTTTACCGCAGATATTGGCCAAGATCATGACCCAGACTTGGTAAGAGGCAGGGCAGCATCAATCGGTGCATCAAAAATTATTATTGAGGACCTTAAAGAAGAGTTTACTAAAGACTATATTTTTCCGATGTTTAAAGCGAATACATTATATGAAGGCGAATACTTATTAGGCACATCTATAGCAAGACCTTTAATCAGTAAAAGACTCGTAGAAATAGCTGAGAAAGAGGGTGCTGACGCAATTGCACATGGCGCTACAGGAAAGGGCAATGATCAAATAAGATTTGAAATTGGCTCTTACTCCTTGAATCCAGATATTCAAGTCATAGCTCCATGGAGAACATGGGAATATTCTTCACGAGCAGATTTAGTTGATTACTGTAAGCTTCACCAGATAGAAATAGATGCCAGTCCAGATGAACCATTATATTCAACTGATGAGAACTTGCTTCATACTTCTTACGAAGGAGAAGTACTTGAAGATCCATCTATTGAAGCTCCTGCGGAAATTTGGCAAAGAACTGTAGCACCTATAGACGCTCCTGATACGGCACAGTTTATTTCAATAGATTTTAAAAAAGGGGAACCAACTTCTATAGATGGCATTGACTATAACCCTTCAGATTTACTTGCCCAACTTAATACACTGGCTGGTAAACATGGAATCGGTAGACTTGATCTGGTAGAAAATAGATTTACTGGAATGAAGTCTAGAGGGTGTTATGAAACTCCCGGCGGTACTATCCTGTTAAAAGCTCATAGAGCTATTGAATCTATAACACTGGATAGTCAAGCCGGTCATCTCAAAGACGACCTTATGCCCAAATATGCTCAACTCATTTACGATGGTTTTTGGTGGAGTCCTGAAAGAGAAGCTCTTCAGGCGCTAATCGATAAGACTCAAGAGTTTGTAACTGGTTCTGTTAAATTATCTCTATATAAAGGGAATGTAGTCGTACTTGGAAGGTCGTCTGACTTCAGTCTATATGACTCAAAAATAGTTACCTTTGAAGACGATGAAAATGCATACAATCAAGCCGATGCTACTGGTTTTATTAAAATCAATTCTTTGAGGCTAAAACAAATTGCAAAGAGGAAGCGAAGAACTAATCAGTAACACCTAATTTTTTTTGTAGTTTCGTATTCGAAGTCGTATAACCAAAAGGAACTCTTTCGCCGGGGTTGGTTCTCCTAAAAGCTTCCTGCACCGCCAATGTAGTTTCATGAAAACCACATAAAATCAAATCAAGCTTACCTGGATAATCATTTATATCCCCAACTGCAAAAAGACCTTTGGTAGAAGTCTCGAATTTTTCTGTATCAACAGAGACTTTTTTATTATTCATATCAATACCCCAGTCAGCTATAGGTCCTAATTTCTTGTTCAAACCAAATAAAAAAAGAATTTCATCACATTGAATTTCTTCTGTTTCTTTCGTTTCAAAATTCTTA
>CALJGK010000019.1 GCA_938075195.1 uncultured SAR86 cluster bacterium | reverse complement strand
AGCCAAGAAAGTAACAGAAGTAATACTGCCTACTCTATATCTAGCACCTATGGTTTTAGGAGCATACGGTTTTATATCTCTAGTTCAATGGACCAGTTAACTCTCGGACTCTTGTAAAAGACCTATTAAATCGCTTACCTTTCTTCTCTGGTGCATAGATCTCATGAGTAGGTAAGACGCTTTAAGGCCTTCAGTATCTCCGTTTCCCTCTAGAACTACTATTTCTTTATCCAATAGCCCTCTCAGAGTTTGGTTATCAGCATCTATAAGGCTAACATCTTGTATATCGCTTGTTGCTTTGTAACCGCACTTACTGATGTCATCCTCATCTAAATTGGTAAATTTCACGAGCCAATCTAGGATATCTGCATTTTCTTGTTTTAATGATGAACCTGAATCATTAAACTTCATCGCAGATATAAGAATGAGAGCTCCCCAGGAACTTAATCTTGATTTTTCATATTCATCATCTATGAGAGGACTAAATCTATTAATGATCTCTTGTGCGGCGTTTAGAAGTGCTATATTTATATCTGGTTTCATAAGCTGTCCTCCAAAATATCTAAAATCACTTCAAGATGTATATCACCTGGTATCCATGCAGAAAATAAGTTTATAGGATCTATATTTTTACCAGATTTGAACTCATTCCCAGCTGAAATCCAAATAGCCATTCCCTTTATCGCTGCAAAAAGTTCCCACCATGCAAGATCTTTGCGGTCTAGATTGATATTACTTGAGTTTTGCCAAATTTCTATAGCCTTCTCTTTTTCTATTAGATATGCAGGGCGCTCTTTAGCTTGCCAACTCCAAATTGGCGAAAGTGCCCAAGCTAAATCTTCTAAAGGATTGCCTAAATGAGCCATCTCCCAGTCAAGAATCCCTGTGATCTGATTATCTAGATAGAGAAAATTTCCACTTCTATAATCTCCATGAACCATCGTAATTCTTTCCGGTTCCTTTGGAGGATTCTTATATAGGCTTCTAATTCCGGCTTCTAATATTGGCTCTACACTTATAGTATCTTCACGTATCACCTTAGCCCATTTATCAAGTTCATTTTTCCAGCAGGGTTCTTTTAATTCCCCGTGAAAGCTTTTAAAAATATCTTCATGAATTTCTTTTTTTGCTATTTCTCCAAGAATAGACCAAAACTGTTCACCTAGCTCAACCTCATAAGGTGAATAAACATCTGGTGTGAAGGGACTTGCAGCTGCCCCTTGTAACTCTTCCATCAACATAAATGGTGCACCTAAAATATCATTATCCTCAGACATATCTAACAGGACCGGAACTGGAACACTACTATCTTGGTAGGCAGAATATGCTAAATATTCAGTTTTTTGATCAGTTTCTATTAAGGAGCTATCTTGTGTAACTCTTAGAATTAATCGCTCAATCTTATTTTCATCGTGACTAACTTCTATTTTATAAGTTTCTCTACTTGCTCCTCCAAATATCCTTTCAAAGCTAAGTAATATACATTCTTTCCCTATAAGTTTTGAGTAGTAGCTTAAGAATAAAGAAGAAAGTTCCTCTGGCATGGCTTTATCCGTCTAATAAACCTTCAAAACCACTTGGAGAATGAGGACCGAACATGAGTTGTTCTAGGACTCCTATACCTTTATGAGATATATCTCCATCGACCATCTCGAAATCGCATATGGCCTGTATATGAAGATAAGGCGGATCATGAGGATCATCACTAAGGTCATAAGAGTCGTAATAAGATTGGTTTTCACCATGAAACATTCCATGTCCCCAATCTGGATGCATATATCCTAAGCCACACATATAAATATGGTATTTTGGAGTTAAAGACCACGAAACCATTGCCCCATCTTCCTTTGCAGCAGTAAAATTAGCTTGAGTAATTCTTCTAGATCCTGATTTATACTCAATTTTCTTGTCCAAATTATATAACTTATTACTAGATTCTTTATTTTGTTGCACACAATGGCTATTGGTAGCCCTTCCCATCTCATCATCGACAAAATAAAGATGTGAAGAATGATTAGAAAAATTCGCTGGAGCCCATAACCAATAAAATTGTGGTAGTTTCATAGATGGCATCATTTGAGTATCTGCTGAACCCACTGGCCTGACGCCCCATGATCTATCTCTGGTTCCTAAAAAATCTTCCTTCGAAATGACAATCTCTTTTCCTTTAAACCTTATTACTCCATTCCAAGAGCCATGTTGAGTCATTCTAGTAGAATCCATTGACACCCTGGGTCCATTCTTAATTATCATCCTTGGCTCTTCCATAGGCTCGAACCTTCCCACAAAAGAAATATCAGCAGAAATTTCTTTTTCTTTGTCTTCTAATAGGATCTTTAATTCTTTGAGAGGTTCAATAATTTCAATTCTAAAATTCCCTACTTGCATATCTAGTCTTTCTTGATTGAGTAAATCAGAATATCTAAAGTTATGCTGAATCCCATCCAAAACCAAAACAAAACTAGCGTCTTTTACATTTAGATTTGGGTAAACGCAAAATGCTGCTCCAAAAAAAATACTTCCATCGGCGCTATAACCATTAAAAAAATATCTATCATAAAAATTCCTTTCAGTTCCAACCTCTGCAATCGGAGAAGGGAGTTGATGAATTGGAAAATCGTCAGCTTTAGAAATCATAATTATAAGCTTACCTTTAAATCTGAAATCCCTGCCAAAAAGTTTGAAGGAATTCTGACTGGTTTAGAAGTTGTATGAATATTTGGAAAACGAGCTAATAGTTCTTCAAATAATATTCTTATTTGCATATGACCTAATCTATTGCCCAAACATAAATGTTCACCAGCGCCGAAAGCAAGATGTTTCTTTGCATTTTCTCTATCAACCCTAAAAAGATCACCGTCAGTAAAGATATCTTCATCTCTGTTTGCAGACCCGTACCACATTACCACCTTATCTCCTTTTTTTATGTCTTGGCCTCTAATATTGGTATCCTTCATAGCAGTTCTTCTAAAGTAAATTACCGAGGTAACCCATCTCAGCATTTCATCTGTAGCATTTGATATTAAAGTAGGATCTCTCAA
>CALJGK010000018.1 GCA_938075195.1 uncultured SAR86 cluster bacterium | reverse complement strand
ACCTCTTCACCTTCAACAAAGTAATCAGATACATTTTCAACTCTCTCTTCGGAAATCTCCGAGACATGAACTAGCCCGTCTCTTCCTGGCATAATTGTTACAAAAGCTCCGAAGTCCTTAATATTGGCAACTGTACCTGTGTAAATCTTATTCACTTCAGGTTCTGCAGTAATTTCTTCAATTCTTTTTTGAGCAAGTTCCCTAGATGCAGGAGTATCACCATAAATTGTAACCTTACCACTATCATCGACTTCAATGATTGCTCCAGTTTCCTCCGTTAAACCTCTGATTGTTTCTCCGCCTTTACCAATTACGTCTCTTATCTTCTTGGTATTGATTTGGACTACGACTGCTTGTGGTGCTTTATCTGATAGTTGTTCTCTAGAAGACGATATCACTTCGTTCATGCTAGATAAAATATGTGCCCTTGCGGTATGTGCTTTTTCTAGAGCAACCTCAAAGATTTCTTCTGTGATTCCATCTATTTTAATATCCATCTGAAGAGCAGTTATCCCTTCAGAGGTTCCTGCTACTTTAAAGTCCATATCTCCTAGATGATCTTCGTCACCTAAAATGTCTGTAATAACAGCAAAACCTTCTTCTTCTTTCACTAGACCCATTGCAATGCCAGCAACAGCAGCTTTTAATGGAATACCTGCATCCATTAGAGCCAAACTTGATCCACACACACTCGCCATAGAACTAGATCCATTCGATTCTGTAATTTCAGATACTACTCGAATTGTGTAGGGGAAATCATCCGGAGATGGTAATACGGCTTCAAGTGCTCTTCTAGCAAGCTTGCCATGACCAATTTCTCTTCTTTTAGGACCCGACATAAATCCTGCTTCTCCAACGGAATAAGGAGGGAAATTATAATGGAGCATAAATTGATCCTTAAATTCACCTTCAATTGCATCTATAAGTTGTGCCTGTCTTGGAGAACCTAAAGTTGAAGTAACGATTGCTTGAGTTTCTCCACGAGTAAATAATGCAGAGCCATGAGTATTCTTAAGAACTCCAGTTTCTATAAAGAGAGGTCTTACTGTGTCTAGGTCTCTACCATCTATTCTAGGCTCGCCTTTGATCAGTTTTGTTCTAACTACTTTTTTCTCTATCTTTTTGACTGCATCAAGTAAGTCTGCCTTTGAAGGAGCTCCCTCTTCTCCAGTATCATGAGACTCAAGGAGAGACTCTTTGATAGCTGATAAACTTTGGACTCTATCTTGTTTAATCTGAATCTCATAGGCTTCTGCAATTGCTTCTGAACAATTTTTTTCTACAAGTTCTATCACTTCTGAGCTGATCACTTTCGGTTTGTATTCAAAGTCTGGTTTACCTATATCAGATGCCATTTCTTTAATGGCCTCTATAGCAACTTGCATTTCTTGATGAGCAAATAATATTCCACCAAGCATTTGATCTTCAGATAACTCTTTTGCCTCAGATTCGACCATAATTACAGCGGCATCACTTCCAGCTATGACCATATCTAAATGAGAATCTTCGAGCTCACTTCTTGTAGGATTTACACAGTAATTCCCATCTATGAAGCCTACTCTGACTGCTCCAAGAGGACCATTAAATGGTAATCCAGAAATAGCGACAGCCGCTGAAGCGGCGATGAAAGACAAAACATCAGGATCGACATTCTTATCAGATGAAATGACCGTACATATAACTTGTACTTCGTAAAGAAAGTCATCGTTAAATAATGGCCTTAAAGGTCTATCAATCAACCTTGAAGTAAGAGTTTCTTTTTCTGTGGGTCGACCTTCTCTTTTAAAAAAACCACCTGGTATTTTACCAGTGGCATATGTTTTTTCTTGATAGTTTACAGTGAGAGGGAAAAAGTCTTGATGTTCTCCGGGTGCTTTTCCTACTACTACGGTTGCCAGGACTTGCGTATCTTCACAAGTTGCAATTACTGCTCCAGTTGCTTGTCTAGCAACTTTCCCTGATTCTAAAGTGATTTCTTTATCGCCTAATTTAAACGATTTTTTATAACTTTCCATTTTGATTTCCTATTTTTTACCAAGCCGAATTGCTTAGTAATTAAAAGATTAGATGTTGTGGGATTCTTTTATCTTCTTAAACCTAGATCTGAGATTAACTTTGTGTAAACCTCTGGTTTAGATGACTTGATGTAATCAAGTAGCTTTCTACGTTGATTAACCATACGAATTAAGCCTGTTCTAGAATGATGATCTTTAGCGTTAGCTTTGAAATGTGATTGAAGTGCATCTATATTTGCAGACAGCAAAGCTACCTGAACTTCAGGGGAGCCTGTGTCTTTTTCAGTTCTTGCGAACTTTGAAACTATTTCTTTCTTAACTGTATTACTTAGTGCCAATTTTTTTTCCTCTAATTCTAACTAATTTGTAGATAAAAGCCTTTTGGGAAGGAGTTTAAAATTCTCGCTAACCTCACCAATACCTATAAATATTTTACTTTCAGTATATATTCTTACTAATCTATTATTTTTCAGAGGCGCATTATAGTCTATTGATAAGCCATTTCTAATTTTTTTTGCATCTTCTGGATTTAATGTAACTCTATCCATGTCTTGGCACATTACATCACAGGGTAAAATCTTCTTGATCAAGGATCCAAGAGCATCCTCAATAGTTACTGATTCTTGATTTAACTGCATATCACCTACTTCCAGTCTTCTCAAAGAGATCATGGTAGCGTGGGATCCTAGACTTCTGCCAAGAGTCTCAACTAAAGTTCTTATATAGGTTCCCTTGGTGCAAGAAACTCTCATAGTGACTATATTTCCAGATACCTTAATCAATTCAATATGTTTTATTGAAATATTCCTTGGTTCTCTGTACAGATAAACTCCTTTTCGCGCCCAGCGATAAAGTGGATTGCCATTTATCTTTATGGCTGAGTACATAGGAGGCATTTGATTTTGATTACCTTCTAGTTTGCCTATAGCGTGATTTATGTCTTGATCGGATCCAATAAACCTAGATTTTGAAATTATTTTTCCAGTAATGTCTCCGGTATCAGTTTCTATTCCTAATTCTAAGCCAACCTCATAAACCTTATCTAGATTAGTTGCATAATTACTAAATTTTGTAGCTTCTCCTATGCAAATAGGAAGAAGACCTGTTGCAAGAGGATCAAGCGTTCCGCAATGACCTATCTTTTTGGTACTAAGTTTTGAGCGTAATTTGTATACACAATTAGCAGAAGAAATACCTTCTGGCTTATCTAGAAGTAAAAAGCCATGCATGGGATTAAAAGATTTCTTCAATTTTAAAGAAAATCTCGGGTGTTCTCCTCAAGTTAAGATTGCGACTAAGTTTTCTTCTTATAAAACCCTTGGCCTTTTCAAGACCTATCTTGACTTCTTCGGAGTCAATTTCGTTAAAGCTATTACTATTAGAAATAAATATGTCTGCCTTTTTCATATCAGGTGTCAGTAAAACATTGAGCACTGTAATACCTTGTACGCGTGGATCCTTAACCTCCATTGAAAGTACTTTGGATATCTCAACTTTAATTAGGTCAGCGATTCTGTCAGAGCGCTTAAAATCTTGGGAAGGCATTTAATCTAAGGTTCTTTTGACTTCTATACGATCAAAGACTTCTATTTTATCTCCTACTTTCACGTCTCTATAATTGGCCACACCTATTCCGCATTCAGTACCCATTGGAACTTCACTAGCGTCGTCTTTGAATCTTTTTAGAGAGTCAAGTTCACCTTCAAAGATAACTATGTCATCTCTTAATACTCTAATAGGTTTATTTCTTTTGATAGTTCCTTCAATCACCATAGAGCCGGCAATTTGACCGAATTTGGGAGATTTAAAGATATCTTTAACTTCTGCGGTACCAAGAATTTGCTCTTTTACTTCGGGAGCTAAATGACCTTCAACTGAAGTCTTTATTCCGTCTATCAAATCATAAATAATACTGTAGTAGAGTATTTCTATAGATTCTTTTTCAGACAATGATTTAGCTGCATTATCAGCTCTAACATTAAACCCCATAACAAAAGAACCGGTAGTAAGCGCCAAGTTCACATCATTTGCATTTATTGATCCGACTGATTCATGAACAATATTTATTTTAACTTCTTCATTCTCTATATTCTTTATAGATCCAATTATTGCTTCTAAAGACCCATGAGTATCTGCTTTTAAGACTATATTTAAAATTGTGTGATTGCCAAGTTCCGATTCAAAAAGCATCTCAAGATTTGAGATTTGATTACGGGCTAATCTTTCTGCTCTAGCTTTTTCAGCTCTAGCTCCGGATATTTCTTTAGCCATCTTTTCGCTAGCTACAACAACAAATTCTTCTCCAGCCTTTGGTGGCACATCTAAACCAGTAATTGAAGCAGGCACAGATGGTCCAGCTTCCGATAAAATTATTCCATTCTCATCTACAAGACTTCTCACTCTTTTAGTCTGCTCTCCAACTAAAATCATATCACCCTTCTTAAGCGTTCCTTTTTGGACTAGAATTGTTGCAACAGCTCCTTTACCAACTTCTGTAGTGGAATCAAGAACAACACCGAAAGCAGGGCCTTTATGATGGGCCTTAAGTTCTAAAACCTCAGCCTCTAAATTAACTGCCTCTAGAAGTTCTTTAATTCCATCTCCTTTAAGTGCAGATATTGGGAGGAATTGTGTCTGACCTCCCCAGTCTTCTGGGATAAGATCTTTATTAGATAATTCTGTTTTTACCCTTTCTATATCAGCTTCTTCTCGATCCATTTTATTTACTGCAACAACAATGGGAACCCCAGCAGCTTTAGCATGACTTATTGCTTCCTCTGTTTGAGGTTGCAAACCATCATCTGCTGCAACAACCAAAATAACTATATCCGTAGAATTTGCACCTCTAGCCCTTACTTCAGAGAAAGCAGCATGACCAGGTGTGTCAATGAAAGCAATAGTTCCATGATCTGTATTAGCCTGATAAGCACCGATCTTTTGAGTAATCCCACCATCTTCTCCAGCTGCTACGTTTGCTTCTCTAATTGAATCTAGAAGTGTAGTCTTTCCATGATCCACATGGCCAAGAACTGAAACAACAGGATTCCTTGGCTCTTCTTCACCTTCATAGGTGACTAGTTCCATGAGCTGGTCTTCAACCTCTACTTTTACTGCTGGTTCTGCTTCATGACCGAGTTCAGCAGTAACCAGAATAGCTGTATCTTGATCTAATGGTTGATTTAAAGTTGCCATGACACCCATGGACATTAATAGCTTTACTACTTCTCCTCCCTTTACAGAAAGGCTTTGAGCCAGTTCACTAACCGTTATTGATTCGGGAATTTGTATTTTCTTAGTTACAAACTCAGCAGGTCTTTCGAATTCTTGTTTTTCTACGTTAGATAGAAAACTTTCTCCTTCTAATTCTCTTTGTTCTTTTTTAGAAAGTTCAGCTCTTGTGGGTTTAACAGTTCTTTTTCCTGTAATGACAGATTTTTTTATTTCAGGCTTAGTATCAGTTTCTCCACCCGTTTTAGCTTTACGTCTAGTGACTAAAGTTTTTTGTTCTAGTTCTTTTTTCCTCTTTTCTTCTTCAGCTTTTTTATTTGCCTCTCCTGCCTGCCTCTTCTTTTCAATCTCATCAAAATTGATTGTTGCAGAAGTTCTTTGAGTATCACCTGATACGATTCCTGCACTGTCTTTAGAAATAGTTTTACGAGTGATGGAAACTGTTCCTTGTCTTTCTGGTTCAACTCTTGAAGCAGTTTTGTTTAAAGAGATAGTTTTAGAAGATTTTGTTTGTTGTTCTTTAAGGAACTCCAACAGGGTCTTTTTATCTTGGTCAGTTACCTCATCACTAATATCAGTATGATTAAGTCCTGCCTCTTTCATTTGAGAAAGAAGGGCTTGACCTTCTGAACCAATGATTTTTGCTAAATTTTCTACTGTTACTGACGACATATGTTTTATTCCTCAAACCAATGAGCTCTTGCTCTCATTATTAAATCACCGGCATCATCATCTGATATATCTATAATACTTGTGAGTTCTTCGATAGATTGTTCAGCCAATTCTTCTCTATCATTGATGCCTTTTTGAGAAAGCTCCAACGCTAAGGTCATTTCCATTCCTTCTACAGACATTAAATCACCAGATTCACCATCATCAGTAGAAACCTCCATTGCCATGGTAATCAAAACCTCTTTAGCTCTATTGATGAGAAGATTGCTTATATCATCATCAAAGCCTTCTATTGCAGATAAAGACTCCAAAGGGGCCGATGATATTGACTCAAGAGAACTATAACCATTTGAGATTAAAGTTTGAGCCAAGTCATCATCTACATCTAAATTTTTAACTAAAATACTAGAGATACTTTCAGTTTGTTCTTGACTCTTTTCTTCTGCAGCCGCTTGATCAATAACATTCAATTTCCAACCTGTAATCTGACTACTCAATCTCACATTTTGACCGCTCTTGCCTATAGCTTGAGCCAAAGTATCTTGTGTGACTGCTACATCCATAGAGCCTCGTGCTTCGTCTAAAACAATAGATGTTATCTCAACTGGGCCCATAGAGTTAATGAGCAACTGAGCTGGATCATCATCCCAAATAACGATATCTAATCTTTCATTGCCTAGTTCATTTGAAACAGCTTGTACTCTAGAACCGCGCATACCAACGCAAGCTCCGACTGGATCTATCCTATTATCATTTGTTTTAACTGCAATTTTTGTTCTTGAACCGGGATCTCTTGCTACAGCTTTAATTTCTATAACTTGTTCAGATATCTCGGGAACTTCTAGCTTGAATAGCTCAGAAACCATCTCAGGACATTTTCTGCTAAGTGCTAACTGAGGTCCTCGATTTTCTCTTTCTTCTTCTTGTAAAACAGCCCTCAACCTATCACCTATTCTAAACACCTCACCTGGAATTAGTTCAGTTCTTGAAAGTATAGCTTCAGCTCCTTCTCCGAGATCTATAATAAGAAATTCTCTAGTTACCTTCTTGACAGTACCATTGACGAGCTCTCCTAAAACATTACGGTATTTTTCAACAACCTGAGCTCTTTCAGCTTCTCGAACTTTTTGGACTATGACTTGCTTTGCAGCCTGAGCTGCGATTCTACCAAATTCAACATTATCAACCTTTTCTCTAACTGAAGAACCTATTTCATTATTTGTTTCATTCTGAACAACTTGGAATCCTTCATCCTCGAAGTCCTCTTCTAAAACAATCTCCCATAGACGAAAGGTTTCATATTCTCCAGTCTGTGGGTCAATTAAAACTTCTATGTTTGAACTTTCCTGATATCTCTTTTTTGTTGCGGTAGCCAAAGCTTGTTCTATTGCTTCGAAAATTGCCTCTTTTGGTAAGCCTTTCTCGCTAGAAACTGCTTCCGCGACTAGTAAAATTTCATTTTGCATAATATTGCCCCTTAGATTATAAGATTTGCTTTGATAATAGAAGAGAAAGGAATTTCCTGAATTTCATCTTTTATTTCAAGTTTTATACTAATTTCATCCACTTCTTCCAATTGACCTTTAATTGTTTTTTTATTCAGATCATCAAAAAATGTTACTTTAAGGTTTTCCTTTAAGAAATCTTTATATTGTTCTTTATAAAAAAATTTGCGATCTAAACCTGGTGAAGAAACTTCTAATAGATAGTTTTCAGAGAAATCATTTTCTGTATCCAGAACTTTACTGACATGTTTGCTGACCAATTCGCAATCTTCGACAGATATGCCTTCTTTGTTATCTATATAAATCCTTAATGTTTGATTAGAGTGCCTACCAAATAACTCAAGACCCCAAACCTTACAGCCTAGTCTCTCTATGTCCTTTTCAATAACCTCTTTTATATATTCTGTATCCATTTTTTACCTACAAAAAAAGCCCATAAAGGGCTTACTTGGTAGCGGGGGCAGGATTTGAACCTACGACCTTCGGGTTATGAGCCCGACGAGCTACCAGACTGCTCCACCCCGCAACAAAGGGAAAGCAGTATAGTTAGATGAAGCAAAAGAATCAAGATAAATGGTGCCGAAGAGAGGATTCGAACCTCCACGAGCTATGCTCACTACCCCCTCAAGGTAGCGTGTCTACCAATTCCACCACTTCGGCATAAAAGTATTAATCTTCGGGTAAGATTCCAGATTCTTCAATTATAATCTCTTCTATTGAAGTTTCTTTATCTAAACTGCTCCTGGATATGTAGGTAATGGATAAGCTTAAAATGAGGAAAATAGCAGAAAGGACTGCCGTCACTTTAGTCAAAGGATTTGAATTACTACTTGAACCGAACATTGCATTACTAGAACCGCCACCAAAAGCGCTTCCGATATCAGATCCTTTTCCTTGTTGAAGTAATATTATTAAAATTAATGAGACAGAAATGAGTATGTAAAAGAATATAAGTAGATTTTCCATTAGCTTAAATTATAAATTTTTGAAAAGGTTTCTGAATCCAAGGAAGCTCCTCCAATTAAGAGACCATCGACATTAGCTGAAGACAAAATTTCTTCAGCGTTCTCTAATTTTACACTACCTCCGTAAACAACTGAAACTTTCTTACTACTCAGTATTTTTTTAAGGTGGGTTTTGATGAATCCATGAATATTTTCTATGTAACTTGTTTTTGCACTTAACCCAGTTCCAATTGCCCATATTGGTTCATAAGCAATTGTGATATTTGCTAAATCTTCAGGATTTAAGATATCGAGTTGATTGGTAAGGAAATTTTTAGTGTCACCATTACTATATACTTCAGATGGTTCTCCTATGCAGAAAATGATAGAAATGCCGCTATTAATAGCGCTGTCAAGCTTAGCTCTTAAAGAAACACTATCTTCATTCAAGTAATGTCTTTGTTCAGAATGGCCTATCAAAACGAATTCAGTAGAGAAGTCATTTAGCATTTGTCCATTTATTCCTCCGGTCAAAGCACCTTGATGAGTTGAATCTATTTCTTGTGACCCTAACTGGACTGGACTATTGATTTTAGTAATGAAGTTTCTAGTTGAATCTAGATAACACGAAGGAGGACATATTACGCAGTTAACTTTTGTTTTATGTTCTATTTTGTTAGAAACTTCGTTAATCCATAACTCGATATCTGCTTTAGTGCCATTCATTTTCCAATTGGAAACAATCATAGTCTTAAAGCTAATTCTGCAAGTGTATTACATAGGTCTTCTGAAGTGCTAGCCTCCTTAGACTCTACCATAATTCTTATTAATGGTTCTGTTCCAGATGGTCTTATAAGAACTCTGCCATCGTTGCCTAATATGCTTTCTATTTTGGTAACTTCAGACCAAAATTTATCACTAAGAATAATTTTATTGGGATCATCTACCTTAAGATTTATTAATGTTTGTGGAAACTTTTTGAAATTACCGAGTGTTTTATCTAAAGAAAAATTATCGTACTTGATAGCATCTAAGAATTTAAGTGCGGCGATAATAGCATCGCCTGTTGGAGCAGAATCTAAACATATAATGTGACCTGATGGCTCTCCCCCAAGCAACCATTCTTTTTCTACGAGTTTTTGTAGAACATATTTATCACCAACATCTGATCTATAAAAATCAATATTATTTTCTTCAAAATGAATTTCAAGTGCTTTATTTGTCATTAAAGTCCCAACAACTCCTGACCTTTCTGTAAGATTTTGAGAAAGAATATAAAGAATATCATCTCCATCAAGAATATCTCCGTTAGGAGATACGATTAGAATTCTATCGCCATCTCCATCAAAAGCTATACCAAGATCATATTCCCCTTTTGTAATCTCTTCTTTTAAAAAATAAGGGCTAGTAGAACCACAATTCTGATTGATGTTAATGCCATCTGGTGACGATCCAATTGTGTGAACTTCTGCGCCGAGTTCTTCAAAAACTTTTGGTGCTACTGAATAAGTAGCTCCGTTAGCACAATCCAAAAGGATTGATAATCCAGTTAAATCTAAACCTAAGAAAGTAGATTTACAAAATTCAATATACCTTCCTTGAGCATCATTCATTCTTGCCGCTTTACCTAGATTAATTGAGGCTACAGCAACCATATCTTGAGTAAGCTTACTTTCAATTCTTTTTTCTAATTCAGCAGAAAATTTTTGACCATCTTTATTGAAAAACTTGATTCCATTATCTTCAAAAAGATTATGTGATGCACTTATCACTAAGCCTACTTGATTATTGGAATTTGCTAAGAAGGAAACCCCTGGAGTAGGAAGGGGACCCAATAAGGTGACGTCCATACCAGAAGAGATAAAACCTGCCTGCAAGGCTGATTCAAACATATATCCTGATATCCTTGTGTCTTTACCAATGAATACTTTGGATATGCCCTCTTCTTTTAGGACGCTACCAGCTGCCCATCCAAGTTTAGTTACAAAGAGCGGATTCATGGTTGAGGTAACAGGACCTCTTATCCCATCAGTTCCAAATTTCCGATCACTACTTAATGTTGAAAGACTGGAAATTTCCTTTTTTCTTATGGGTAATATTTTACTCATTAAGAAAGAATTCTAATCCATATAGGAGGATTCAACAAAAAAACTCAGTTCTGCTCTGCTGCGTCACCAACTTTATTTTCATCTTCCGGTGTTTTTGGCTGTGAATCTTGACTAGATTTTGGAGCCCTAGGCTCTCCTCCGGCCATAATATCATCAATCTGATGAGCATCTAGAGTTTCATAATCCATCAAGGCTTTTGACATGCCATGCAGAGCTTCTAAATTTTCAGCCAGTATATTTTTTGCTAATTGATAACAACCAGAAAGGATTTCCTTAACTTCATTATCAATTTCATGAGCTGTATCATTTGAAATTCCCTGTTTAGAGGATCCAGCTGAACGACCTAAAAAGGGTTCGTCCGTTTCATCTCCATACTTTATAGGTCCAAGTTTTTCAGAAAGACCCCACTTAGTAACCATATTATAAGCAAGCTCTGTAGCTCTTTCTATGTCATTTGAAGCACCTGTAGTCACTCCCTTGACACCATAGATCAATTCTTCAGCTATTCTGCCTCCGTATAGTCCACAAATTCTGTCTAAAATACTTTGATGACTGTAACTGTATTTATCTTCTTCAGGTAGAAACATGGTTACTCCTAAAGCTCTACCTCTAGGAATTATTGTGACTTTATATACTGGATCATGCCCGTCAAGACTTCTTCCGACAATAGCATGACCTGATTCGTGGTATGCCGTTTTGAGTTTTTCTTCTTCAGACATAACCATTGATCTTCTTTCGCTTCCCATCATGACTTTGTCTTTAGCAAACTCGAGTTGCTCCATTCCCACAAGTTTCTTTGAAGTTCGGGCAGCAACTAAGGCTGCTTCATTTACTAAATTTGCAAGGTCAGCTCCTGAAAATCCAGGAGTTCCTCTTGCTATAAGTGATGCATCAACATCTTGAGCAATGGGTACTTTTTTCATATGAACTTTTATAATTTGCTCTCTGCCTCTTATATCAGGTAAAGGCACTACCACTTGTCTATCAAATCTTCCTGGTCTTAGTAAGGCCGGATCTAGAACATCAGGTCTATTTGTTGCAGCTATAATTATGATGGCCTGATGATCTTCAAAACCATCCATTTCAACTAAAAGTTGATTTAGAGTTTGCTCTCTTTCGTCATTACCTCCACCCATTCCAGCACCACGATGCCTTCCAACAGCGTCTATTTCATCAATAAAAACAATACAAGGAGATTGCTTCTTTGCTTGATCAAACATATCTCTTACTCTTGAAGCACCTACACCGACAAACATTTCAACAAAATCAGAACCTGAAATTGAAAAGAACGGAACACCTGCTTCGCCGGCAATTGCTTTTGCTAATAATGTTTTGCCGGTACCAGGAGAGCCTGTCATTAAAATACCGGTTGGTATCTTTCCGCCAAGCTTCTGAAATTTCGTTGGGTCTTGTAAGAAATCTACAACTTCTTGTACTTCTTCTTTAGCCTCTTCAATTCCTGCGACATCTGCAAAGGATGTTTTAACTTTGCCCCCTTCGAGCATCTTGGCTTTACTTTTTCCAAAACTCATTGGACCAGACTTACCACCCATTCCACCTTGCATCTGCCTCATAAAGAAGATGAAAACTGCCAATATGATTAAAATTGGAAAGCTCGCAATAAGGAGTTGTTTTAGAACTGATTGTTCTTCTGGCTTTTCACCAGTGACCGCAACCCGATGATCACTAAGTATTTCACTTAAGTCATCTTGTAAAAATGGAGGTCTAACCGTTTCAAAAGACTCGCCATTAACTGTCTTTCCTTTGAGTGTGTAATTATCGGATGCAAATTCAATACTCAAAACCTGATCACTTTCGACTTGGGAAATGAATTCTGAATAAGATAGCTCATTGACAGAAGCTTCCGTATTAAGGTTGTTAAATACGGAAAAAACCGTGATGGCAATAAACAGCCACATTAATAAATTTTTAAGAAGTTCGCTCATATTATTTTAATTCCTTTCCAATTATGTATATTTCATTAGAGTTTGGTCTTGACGCTTTAGGTTTAAATATTTTGATCTTTTCAAACCTTTCTTTGAGGGCAAACTTAGTATAGTCCAAACTTTCTCCTTGGAATACCTTTATTAATACCGTGCCCTCCTTCTTGAGAAACTTATCTACGATCAACAAAACATTGTCTACCAAATCGATCATTAATGCGTTATCTCTTTCCTTTATACCACTTATATTGGGGGCCATATCTGATAAAACAAGATCAAATGGTAAAAAGTCTTTAATTTTTTCAAAATCTACATCTTGGATATCTTCGATTTTTTTTTGAATAAAAAAACAATCTTTTATTTCTTTCATGGGCTGCATATCCACAGCCGTAATTTTTCCTTTAGATCCAATGTGTTCAGTAATTACTTGCGACCAGCTACCTGGAAATGAGCCTAGATCAATTACTGATGCTCGTTTATGGACCTTTATATCTTTTTCTAGAATTTCTTTAAGCTTAAAAGATGCCCTAGATCTATAACCTTCTTTTTTTGATTTTCTTGTATAAGAATCACCATCTCGATAATTGGTTTTGTGTGGCATTCAAAAATTTACAAGTACTCTACCTTTTCGATTGCATATTCAGTTAAACCCCCTGGTGCCTCAACTTTTATAACATCATCCTCAAATTTTCCCATTAATTGCCTTGCCAAAGGCGAAGCAAATGAGATCATGCCCTTACTTGCATCAGCTTCATCCTCTCCAACAATCTTGTAGGTCATAGATTTTTCCAGTTCTGAATTGAAAACAGTTACCGTAGTGCCAAAAATGACTTTATCGGAAGCGTCCATGTTGAGAATATCAATAACCTGAGATGAAGAGAGTTTTGATTCTATATCTCTAATTCTTGCTTCGGTAAGACTTTGTTGTTCTTTAGCAGCATGATATTCGGCGTTCTCTTTCAAATCTCCAAATTCTCTTGCAGTTGCTATGTCATCAATAATTCTTGGACGATCTTCTGTCTTGAGTTTTTTTAACTCATCTCTTAAGAGGATCTCTCCTTCTTTGGTTATAGGATTCATTACGCCTTAATTCTAGCATGAAGATCTTGAAGTCTCTCAACTGACCACAAATCTTTATTTCTTAATACTGAACAAACAGCTCTGCCACCTTCTAAAGTGGTAGTACAGTAAATTTTTTCTTCTAGAGCAGTTCTTCTTATGGAAGCTGAATCTAATATAGATTGCCTACCTTCCGTGGTATTTACTATAAGATTTACCTCTGAATTTTTCATAGCATCAACAACATGTGGCCTGCCTTCTGCCACCTTCTTAATTATCTCTACAGGTATGTCTAACTCAGCAATACTCCTCGCTGTACCCTTTGTGGCAATAATTTTGAAGCCTAAATCATTAAACTCTTTTGCTAAATCAGCAACAAATGGTCTGTCTGAATCCCTTACACTCAAGAAGACTGAGCCTGTCTGGGGTATGGTTTCTCCTGCACCCAACTGTGCTTTAGCATAAGCCTCAGAAAAACTTGGACCAACTCCCATGACTTCACCTGTAGATTTCATTTCTGGACCTAGAATAGGATCAACTCCTAAAAATTTATTGAAAGGAAACACTGCTTCTTTCACGGAGAAGTATTCCGGAACTATTTCTTTAATAAAATCTTGTTTTTTCAAAGAGATTCCAGCCATACATAAAGCTCCAGCTTTAGCCAAAGAGCGTCCTATACATTTAGAAACGAAAGGTATTGTTCTTGAAGCTCTAGGATTCACCTCTAGCAAGTAAAGCTCTTCGTTGTAATAGGCTAGCTGCACATTAATTAAACCTATGGCACCTATCTTAATGGCAATGTTCTTAACCATAATGGATATTTCTTCAACTAGGTCTTCAGAAAGGCTATAAGGCGGCAAAGAACAGGCTGAATCTCCAGAATGAATTCCCGCTTGTTCAATATGCTGGAGAATTCCTCCTATCACAACGCTCTCTCCATCACATACTGCTTCAATATCTATCTCTATAGCTTGATTTAGAAAGCCATCTAGAAGAACTGGGCTTTTAGCACTGGCCTGCACAGCCTCAACCAAGTAGTTCTCCAGATCTGTTTTCTTATAAACCACCTCCATGGCTCTTCCTCCTAGTACATATGAAGGTCGAACCACTAACGGAAAACCTACTTTTTCTGAAACCTCTAAGGCCTCTTCAATATTAGTGGCAATCCCATTTGGAGGTTGTTTTAGATCATGTTGGTTAACAAAATCTTGAAAACGACCTCTATCTTCAGCTAAATCAATTGAGTCAGGAGATGTCCCTAAAATAGGCACTCCATTTCTTTCTAATTCTTGTGCAATTTTTAAAGGAGTCTGGCCACCATATTGCACAATAACTCCTTCAGGATTTTCAATATCAGTAATTGATAGAACATCCTCAACTGTTATTGGCTCAAAATAAAGTCTATCCGAAGTATCAAAATCGGTAGATACAGTTTCTGGATTACAGTTAACCATAATTGTTTCATAACCTTCCTCTCTAAGTCCTAGAGAAGCATGCACGCAACAATAATCAAATTCTATACCCTGACCTATTCGATTTGGTCCTCCACCCAGAACCATTATCTTTCTTTTGTTACTAACACGAGCTTCGCATTCCTCTTCATAGGTTGAATACATATATGCAGTAGATGATTCAAACTCTCCGGCACAGGTATCCACTCTTTTGTATACCGGTTTTATATCAAGGAACTTTCTTGTTTTCCTAACCTCTGCTTCTGAGGATTGAATTAAGTCTGCAATTCTAGAATCTGAGAATCCCTTTCTCTTGAAGTGGAGAAGATTTTCTTTGTTAAAGTCATTAACAGATAGTTTCTGAATTTTAAATTCATCTTTAATTAAATCTTCTATTTGAACTAGAAACCATGGATCAATTTTTGAATAATCAAATACTTCTTCTACTGACAGGCCATTTCTAAAGCCGTCTGCAACAAACCAAAGACGATCTGGACTTGGAATACTTATCTTTTGTTTTAGAGTCTCGAACTCATCTTCTGGATTAAATACAGGATTTAAACCATCTCTTCCTGTCTCAAGTCCTCTAATCGCTTTTTGTAATGATTCTTGAAATGTTCTGCCTATCGCCATGACTTCACCAACAGATTTCATTTGAGTAGAAAGCACCGGCTCTGCTTGTGCAAATTTTTCAAAATTGAATCTAGGTATCTTTGTTACAACATAATCTATGGAAGGCTCAAATGAAGCAGGTATGATTCCTCCTGTGATGTCATTACTTAATTCATCTAGTGTGTACCCCACAGCTAATTTGGCTGCTACCTTAGCAATTGGAAAACCTGTGGCCTTGGAAGCTAAGGCAGATGATCTAGATACTCTTGGATTCATTTCAATTACTAACAACTCTCCATCTTCTGGATTAATTGTAAATTGTACATTTGAGCCCCCTGTCTCAACTCCAATTTCCCTTAAGATATCAATCGAGGCATTTCTCATTATCTGATATTCCTTATCGGTCAAAGTCTGTGCTGGAGCAACAGTAATAGAGTCACCTGTGTGAACTCCCATTGGATCAAGATTTTCGATACTGCATATAATGATGCAGTTATCATTCCTATCTCTTACGACTTCCATTTCATACTCTTTCCAGCCACCTAAAAATTTATCTATGTAGATTTCTGAAGTGGGTGAAAGATCAAAACCTCTCTTACAAATTTGATCAAATTCTTCAAGGTTATAAGCAATTCCACCTCCGGAACCACCCATTGTAAAATTAGGTCTCAAAACACAAGGAAAGCCTATTTTTTCTAAAAGCACATGAGCTTCATCAGGATTATGAGCAAGACCAGATTCAGGCACTTGCAAACCTATCTTTTCCATAGAAGTTGCGAAAAGCTCTCTATCTTCAGCTTTATCAATAGCTTCTTTAGTAGCCCCTATCATCTCTACACCATGTTTTTTTAAAATACCCCTACTATCAAGGTCGAGTGCAGCATTTAAAGCGGTTTGACCACCCATTGTAGGTAACAAGGCATCAGGTTTTTCTTTTTCGATAATCTTTTCTATAGTCTCCCAGTGAATGGGTTCTATATAAGTAGCATCCGCCATACTCGGATCGGTCATGATTGTGGCAGGGTTTGAATTGATTAAAATAACTCTATAACCATCTTCCTTTAAGGCCTTGCAAGCTTGAGCTCCGGAATAGTCAAATTCACAAGCCTGTCCTATTACGATTGGACCAGCACCAATAATTAATATTGAATTTATATCTTGTCTTCTAGGCATTTTTTTTCATATTCTCTTCGAATCTTTCAAATAAATATTTAAGATCATGGGGACCTGGACTTGCTTCAGGGTGGCCCTGAAAACTAAACAAAGGAAGAGTATCATGCTCTATTCCTTGGACTGTTCCATCAAATAGTGACTTGTGGGTCACTTTTACAGTTTTTGGTAAGGAAGACTCTTCAACAGTAAATCCATGATTTTGTGAGCTAACCGAAACTTTTTTAGTATTAATATCTTGAACAGGGTGATTGGCGCCATGATGTCCAAACTTCATTTTTGAAGTCCTGCCACCTAAAGATAGGGCCAGCAACTGATGTCCCAAACAGATACCAAATAATGGCATTTTTTGATCTGAGAGTTTTTTTATCGTGTCTATAGCATAATCGCAAGGTTCTGGATCTCCAGGACCATTAGACAAAAATACACCGTTAGGTTCCATTTCTAGAATCTCCTCAGAAGAAGTCTGGGCAGAAACAACTTTCAACTTGTAACCTCTGTCAGCCAAAATTCTCAAGATATTCTTTTTAATACCAAAATCTATAACTGTAACCTTGAATTCGGAATTTTTTACATTGCCTCTCCAGGTTCCTTCTGTCCAATTATAGTTAGCTGAAGTAGTCACCTCCTTCGCTAAGTCTAGTCCAGCCAGGCCTTCAAAGGCTTGAGCTTTTTCAATCACTTCATTTTCACTAATAGATTGACCGGCAAAAATAGATGCACCTTGAGCACCCCTGGAACGAATAATTCGAGTAAGTTTCCTTGTATCTATGTCAGAGATTCCAATAATATTATTATTTCTTAAATAGTCAGATAAGCTATTTTTGTTTCGCCAGCTACTTTCAGTTTCAGAAAGAGATCTAATAACGAGCCCTGAACTCCATATATTATCTGATTCTATATCTTCATCATTTGTTCCTGTATTACCTATATGTGGATAAGTTAGAGTAACAATCTGTTTGGCATAAGACGGGTCAGTGAGTATTTCTTGATAACCTGTCATTGAAGTATTAAAAACTATTTCACCATTAACTTGACCCAGTGCACCAATACTCTTGCCTTTAAAAATTGTGCCATCAGCTAATGCCAATACTGCTTGTTCTTGTTTCATATAATTTGTTTATAAATATCTTTTAGTGCACCAGCAGGGTCATCTGATTCTGTTATAGGTCTGCCAATAACTAAAAAGTCTGAACCATTCTTTATGGCCTCATTAGGAGTCGACACCCTACTCTGATCATTTAAGTTAGATTGATCTGGTCTTATACCTGGCGTTACAGTAATAAATTCTTCACCAAACTCTTGCTTAATGATCGCAGTATCGGATGAAGCACAAACTACGCCATCAAGATCACATTCGTGTGATAATTTTGCCAATCTAAGAACTTGCTCCGATAGATTATTTAACCCTATCTCCTTGAGAGAATCTTCAGAAAGACTTGTAAGAAGCGTCACGGCTATTAATAGTGGGGGCTTGCTGTAACCAACCAAAGCATTCTTAGATGCCTCTAGCATTTTCTTGCCGCCTGAAGCATGAACATTGATCATCCAAACGCCAAGATCAGCAGCTGATCTTACAGCCTCATAAACAGTATTAGGAATATCATGAAATTTTAAGTCCAGGAATATTTCAAATCCCTTTGAATCAAGTTCTTTGATGATCTTTGGCCCAGATGAAGTAAATAGCTGACTGCCTATCTTTAACCTACAATGACTTGGTTCAAAATTACTTGCCATATCAATTGCAGCCGAGTACTCAAGATCTAAAGGTATTATTACCTTGTTATCCATAAAATTTAGTGATCTCTTGAGTAAATTTGGATGAAAAAAAAGCGAACCAGAGTAAGATCTGACGTTCGCAATTTTGTTTTTTAAGGCCTATGGGCATTAAAACCACACTATAATAAACGAAACATATTGTGTCCATCAAAACATAAGGTTATTAATAAGAAAGTGTTAAAAAATATTGAAGAACTCAACGGGATGAGAGAAGCAGGTAAGCTTGCTTCTGAAGTCCTAGAAATGATTGGTAGTTTCGTTAAGCCAGGTATATCTACCGGAGAATTAGATAAAATCTGTAATGAATACATCATTGATATTCAAAAAGCTATTCCAGCAAATGTAGGCTATAGAGGTTTTGAAAAAACTCTGTGCACAAGCATCAACCAGGTAATTTGTCATGGCATACCTGACTTCAATAGAATTCTTAAAAATGGAGATATCATGAACATTGATGTAACTGTCATTAAAGATGGCTGGCATGGCGATACATCAAAAATGTTCCTCGTTGGAAAGACTCAAACTCATAACGAAAGACTCATAAATATTACTCAAGAATGCCTCTACAAAGGAATTGAAGCGGTTAAGCCAGGTGCAAGACTGGGAGATATTGGGCATGCAATACAGACACATGCAGAAAAAAATTATTACTCAGTTGTGGAAGAGTATTGTGGTCACGGAATCGGTAAAATCTATCATGATGAACCTCAAATACTTCATTATGGACTAGCAAATAGCGGACAAGAGATTGTTGAAGGTATGTGTTTCACAATTGAACCTATGATTAATATAGGCTCTAAATTTACTAAACTTCTTTCTGATGGCTGGACAGTAGAAACACAGGATGGAAGGAATTCAGCGCAGTGGGAACATACAATTTATGTGAATGAAAGTGGAGCTGAAATTCTTACTTTAAGAAAAGAAGAAAATTTGTAGACATAAATGTTTGATTACCTCTTAAAACAAAAGGAAACTGACAACAAAAATTTATCAAAAGAATTTGATGATTGGCTTTTCAGGGATAGAGGTCGTCAAGTAAAAGGAATAAAATATTTCTTAAAGAAGAGATCAGAGAATATTGATAGATTGGTTATAGATGCAGCAGGTGAAAGTAATCTAAATACAATCAATAATTTTGGTATTTTTACAGTAGGTGGTTATGGTAGAGGTGAATTACACCCATACTCCGACATAGATTTACTGCTTTTATCAAAAGAAGACCTATCTAGGGCAGATCAAAAAAAAGTAGAAACCTTCATCAGCCTGCTTTGGGATCTTGGTTTAGATATAGGTCATAGCGTGCGAACTCTCGACCAAGCGATAAGCCATGCGAGAGACGATGTCTACACAATGACCAATATGCTCGAATATAGAATGATCTATGGAGATGATGTCATCCATAAAGATTATATAAGCGTTATAGACACAAAAAATCTTTGGAGAAATAAACCTTTTATTCAAGCAAAAGTTTTAGAGCAAACTGAAAGACACGAAGGATTTAATAATACTTCGTTTAATCTTGAACCAGATGTTAAGTCCTCTCCTGGAGGATTAAGGGACATTCACACTATAGACTGGTTGATAAAAAATTCTTTTAGAAATGTATCGAAAGATAAGAAAAATCTTTTGAGTGTTTTGACCGATGATGAATACAATGAACTGCATAAGTCCAAACACTGGTTATGGGTCATAAGATATTTACTCCATATAGAGGCTAAAAGAGAAGAAGATCGACTTTTATTTGAATATCAGATTCCAGTAGCTAAAAAATTATTTCCCTCCATCAAGAATCCCAATCAAGCTGCAGAGAAGTTAATGCATAGATATTACAGATCTTCACTCAATATCTCTGAAATAAACTCTACTTTCATACAAAGCTTAAAAGAAGAATCCGGACTGTCTAAATATTCACGAAAGAAGAGAATTGATAATAACTTTTATGTAAAAAATAAACTAATTCACCTCGAAGATTTAAATGGGTTTGAACATGATCCAAGCCTTCTTTTAGATCTCTTTATTAAACTCAGTGAAAATTCTGATGTCGAGGGCATAGGATCAGAAACATTAAGATCCCTTAAAAGAGACAGAAACTTGATTGATTCTGAGTTTAGAAAAAGTAAAAAAAATATAAGTCTTTTCTTAAAACTCCTTAAATCAAAAAGACTGCTTGTAACTCAACTAGAGAATATGAAAGAACTTGGCATTTTAGGAAGATACTTGCCTGAGTTCGGAAGAATTACAGGACAAATGCAATATGATTTATTCCATATCTATACAGTAGATGCTCATACGCTCCAGGTTCTAAGAAATATGAGATGGATGACACTTGGAAAATCTAAGAAAACTTTTCCTCTTGCATCTCAGCTAATCGACGATTTGCCTAAACTGGAAGTACTTTATATTGCAGGCCTTTATCATGATATTGGCAAAGGCAGAGGGTCAGATCATTCCAATCTAGGAAAATCCATAGTTAAGAAATTCTGTAAGAAGCATTTATTCTCTGCAGAAGACACTAAATTAATTGAATGGTTAGTAGAAAATCATCTTTTAATGTCTGTTACTTCACAAAAAAAAGATCTAGAGGATAATTTCGTAATAAAGGAATTTGCAAATAAGGTAAGCAACTTAGAGAATCTAAAATATCTATATTGCCTAACAGTGGCAGATGTCAGTGCAACCAACCCAAACTTATGGAATTCTTGGAATGCTTCACTTTTAAAACAACTCTACGACCGAACTAAACTATACTTTGAAGACGAGATATTACTTAATAAATCTATTGCTGATGAACAACTAAAAGCGATCAAGGTCATCAAAAATCATAAAGAGGTCGATGTACAAAAATTGTGGGAGAAGTTTTATCCTGATTATTTCAAAATGTCTAATTCCAACGATCTTTCTATACATGCTGAGATTATTTTAGGTTCATCTGAGAAAACAATCATTAAGTTGATTGAAAAAGACTCTGATTCTCTCACTTCAATATTTATTCATACAAAGGATCGTGCGAACTTATTTGCAACAATAATTGGTGTTCTAGATTCTGAAAATATCAATTTCAAGGACGCCAAGCTTTTTGGCATGAAAGATGGATATTGCACAGATTTGATCACAATAAGTGACAAAGAAGAAAAAGTTACCCTTGATTCTGAAAGAGCACGAAGCCTTATAGAAAAAATAGATGAAGCTCTAAATCAAAAAACTTTAAATCCAAAAATTGTTAAAAGAAGATTACCCAGACACTTAAAGCATTTTAATACTGAAACCAAGATAGATGTTAAACATGATATGTTGAATAGATGGACAGATATTGAGATAGAAACATCGGATAGGCCTGGATTACTGGCTTCTATTTGTAAAGTATTCTTAAAACATGGCGCAGTAATTAAAAAAGCTAGAATAGCCACCTATGGTGAAAAAGCTGAAGATAGGTTTTGCATTACCTCTATACAAGATACGCCTTTTATTAAGAAAAATGAACTGAATGGCCTCGTTGATGATTTAACAAACTCGCTAAACGGAGAACTGGAGTGAATAATTATTTAAATAATTTAACTGAATATCCCTTTTATTATCTGTCTCAATTGCTGAAGGATATTAAAAAAAGTCCCAATGAAATCACAGGACTTCATATTGGAGAGCCTAAAGGAAACGCGCCTGATGAAGCGATTAGTATTTTGAATAAGAACTCTTCCGGCTATTCAAGGTATCCGACTTCTAAAGGAGAATTATCACTGAGAAAAGCTTACACAGATTGGCTATCCGATAGATTTTCTACAAATAATATAAATCCTGAAAAACATGTCTTGCCTGTCTCGGGCTCTAGAGAGGGTATATTTTCATTTATACAGGCTGCGATAGATACCAGCAAAGACAATCCTGTGATCATGATGCCCAATCCTTTTTATAAAATTTATGAAGGCGCAGCTATCATGGCTGGCGCTAAACCTTATTACATAAATTCTACATATGAAAATGGATTTAAACCAAATTTTAATGATATTCCGGAACAGGTTTGGCAAGATTGTCAGCTTTTAATACTCTGCTCTCCTTCGAACCCAACTGGTTATTGCCTTGATAAAGAAGAATACCTATTACTGATAAAGAAAGCTCAACAGTATGATTTTCTTTTGTGTTCAGACGAATGTTATGTCGATATTTATGAAAGTTCTTCCAAGCCACCTGTGGGACTTTTGGAATGTGATGATATTACTGGAGACAACTCTCGATCTGTTGTGTTCCATAGTCTTTCTAAGCGCTCTAATTTAGCTGGATTAAGATCGGGTTTTGTTTGTGCAGGAGAAAAAGTTATAGAAAAATTAGCACTATATAGAACCTATCATGGAGTAACACTTT
>CALJGK010000017.1 GCA_938075195.1 uncultured SAR86 cluster bacterium | reverse complement strand
GCCCTTGTTTCCTTCAAGAGGATTAATCCAGCTGCAAGACGGAACAATCATTGCAGAAAATATAGTTTTTCAAGGTATTTATATAAATTCCAAGTTTATTGAGTCTTCTAGGGCTCAAATAGAACTTCTATATGAAAAAGTACTTCAAGACAGGCCCAAATTTTCCCATATATCCATTAAAGGAGAATCTAAAGAGAAAATATGGCTAGTTAGTAATTTAAATGAAAAGGAACTAGCAAAATATGAGCTTTATAAAAACTCTCTACCAGATATTAAACTTGAAACTAGCTTGAGAAGGTTCTTACCTCATAAAAATCTTTTTTCGCATGTAGTTGGACACATGGGAAGGATAACTAGAGATGACGAGATTAATTTTTCAACTGACAAATATTTATCTGATTCTTTGATTGGTAAGGTAGGGCTCGAAAGAGTTTATGAGAAATCTCTCAGAGGGTTTCCAGGTATAAGTGCCATAGAAGTTGATGTCTTTGGAAACAAGATAAGAGAGCTTGAAAGAATCCTTCCTGAACGACCTTCAAATTTAACTTTAACACTAGATTTGCAGTTACAAAGGATTGCTAGAGAAGAGCTGGCTGATCGGAGAGGGGCAATTATTGCAGTTGACCCAAATACTGGATATATAAAAGCTCTTGTAAGTTCTCCTGACTATAATCCAAATGTATTAAATGGTTCAGAGAACGGTAAGCCTTTTAATAAAGTTTTTAAGGATGAAGCTCCTTTTTTCAATAGAGTAATTTCAGGATCATATCCGCCCGCATCAACAATCAAGCCTTTCATAGGACTATTGGGGTTAGAGGAGGGAATAGTTACCCCCAAAACAATCATTGAAGATAAAGGTTTTTTTCAAATTAAAGAAGATGGAAGAAAGTACAGAGGTTGGAAGGAAGAAGGGCATGGAAAAGTCAATCTAAGAAAGGCTATTGTAGAATCCTCAGATGTATATTTTTATGAACTTTCTTCTCAATTGACCGTTGATAGGATTTCAAGCTTTTTGAATAAATTTGGATTTGGAGACATTACCGGAATAGACCTTTTTAATGAAACAAAGAGTATATTGCCTTCAAGAAATTGGAAATTAGGTGCTATAGGAGAAGCCTGGTTTGTGGGCGATACCATAAACATTGGTATTGGTCAGGGTTATATCACATCTACTCCTCTTCAACTGGTGGCATCGATTTCGGCAATAGCTACAAAGGGAAAAATATTTAAACCCCGATTGATAAGTAATTCGAATATACAAGAATACAAACCAGAATTGTTGATGGAGGTTGAATTAGGAAAAGAAATTCACTGGGAGATCATTGAAAGTTCCATGGTTGACGTGATTAACTCTTGGAACGGAACAGCCCATAATCTTTTTAGAGATAATGGAATTAAGATTGCCGGTAAAACTGGAACAGCACAAATAAAAAGCTTGACCGACCAAGAACTGACAGTCAGAGAAGAATATCAAGATGTTCGGGAAAATATTAAAAATAGAGATCATGCCTTATTTGCCAGTTATGGACCAATTCCAAATCCTAATTTAGCCGTCGTAGTTATTGTTGAAAATGGGGAATCTGGCAGCGCAGTAGCTGCCCCAATAGCGCAAAAGCTTATAGAAAACTATCAACTAAAATTTAAACAAAATGAGTAGAAGTCCCCTTGATTATTCAATAAATAAAACTTTATCAAGCAGATTTAACCCTTTTGTCTTCATCTTTAAGGATTTAATTCTTTTCTTTTCATTGCTTTGTGTTTTATCTTTTGGTCTTTTTATGCTCTACAGCGCCAGCGGACAGTCTATGTCCATGGTTTACCGCCAAATGATTTATGTCTGTGGTGGTTTAATTCTGATGGTTTTTGTTTCTCAGTTAAGACTAAATTCATATAAAAATCTATTAATGCATTCTTATTGGCTGGGGTTATTCCTCCTTGTCTACGTGTTAATAATTCCTGCAAAAGGTTATGAAACAAGTCGATGGATAGATTTTGGTTTCTTTTCCTTTCAACCATCTGAAATTATAAGATTAATACTACCTTTATCTTTAGTGGCTTACTTATGCAGAAAAGAAATAAAGCCTCAATTATCTGACTGGTTAGTGACTTCTGCGGCCTCTTTAATTTGTGCATTCTTTGTCTATAAACAACCTGATTTAGGCACAGCAATAATTGTTCTTACTTCAGGTCTCATACCAATATATTTAGCAGGTTTGCCTTTTAAAATCATGGCTTCTTATTTTGGTTTATTGATAATTTCTGCACCATTTATGTGGTCTGGTTTGCGTACATATCAACAAGAAAGGGTCTTAACTTTGCTAGATCCAGATGCTGATCCATTAGGAACAGGCTGGAACATAGCTCAATCACAAACGGCTATTGGTTCTGGAGGTTTATATGGAAAAGGCTATCTCGAGGGTACGCAAAGCCAATTGGATTTTATTCCAGAAAGCCATTCAGATTTTATTTTTTCAGTAATTGGTGAAGAATTTGGTTTAATCGGTATAAGCCTGCTTTTTATGATTTATGGAATAATTATATGGAGAATTTTTAAAATCGGTTTTTCCGCAGAATCAAGATTCGAAAGATTGGCATGCTGCTCTTTAGGCTTCATTTTTCTTTTATTTATTTTAATCAATGTCCTCATGGTTATAGGTATAATTCCAGTCGTTGGAGTGCCTTTACCCTTAATAAGCCAAGGAGGAACTTCAATAGTTGTTCATTTATTGGCATTTGGAGTTATTCTCTCTACAAAGAAAACATAGTTATGAATTTAAACAAAGTTGCCATAATATTTTCTCTAATCTTTTCTTCATTCCAAGTAATTTACGCTGACTATTCTTCGCGGGAAGATGTTGGTGACTTTATTAAGTACATGTCAAAGAAACATGATTTCGAAGCATCTTATCTTGAGTCTATTTTTGCGAATGCTCTTCTCCAAGAAAGAGTTATAAGAATAATGGATAGACAGCCCGAAGGCACAATGACATGGTCTAGATACAAAGAGATTATGATTACAGATTCAAGAATTGCTGGAGGTAAAGAATTCATATCTTCATACAAAGAGGACCTAAAGAGAGCAGAAGGCATATATGGTGTTCCGGCTGAAATTATTGCATCAATTATTGGCATAGAAACTAGATATGGCAGAATAAAAGGCAATATAAGGGTTATAGATTCTCTATCTACCCTAGCCTTCGATTATCCCAGAAGATCAAAATTTTTTAAAATACAGTTAGAAGAATTTTTATTACTCAGCAAAGAAGAGCAATTTAATCCAGAAGAAATCAAAGGTTCAATAGCTGGAGCTATGGGGTATGGTCAATTTATGCCAGACAGCTATAGAGACTACGCCGTAGATTTTGATCAAGATGGAGTCAGAGATATTTTAAACAATCCTGTCGATGCGATTGGAAGTGTGGCGAATTTTTTAAATAAAAAAGGTAAATGGAAGCCCAATACTCCTATTGCAATTAAAGCAAAAGTCATAAATCAAAACGAGTCCATAAAATCATCTTTTAAACCATACATGACAACTATAGAGTTAGGAAAGCTTGGATTGGAGGAGAGTGAAGCAATTCCTGGAAATCTGAAGTTTGTACCCATCTCCTTGGAGCTAGATGAAGGTTATGAATACTGGCTTGGTTTCGATAACTATAACTCTTTATCAAGGTACAATCGCAGTAAGCTTTATGTCATGGCTGTTTATGAACTTAGCAATGTTTTATCTCAATACTTATAAAATGAAAATATTTTTTAAATTTACTTCAATTCTGTGGTTATTTCTTATGTGTTTTGTAGGCTTAATTGGTGCAGAAGAAAGTTTTATCCCGAAACCACCATCTCTCAATGCAACAAACTATATTCTAATAGATTCAGTTTCTGGAAGGATTTTGGCAGAAAGTGGTGCTGATGAGAGGATAGAGCCTGCAAGTATTACTAAAGTTATGACAGGCTATGTAGTAGCCGATCAGATAGCAAAAGGTTTCGTTAGCCTTGAAGACGAAGTATTTATCAGTGAGGAATGCTGGAGAAAGGGTGGCTCAAAAATGTTTATACGAGAAGGCACAAGAGTATTACTGTCTGACCTAATAAAAGGCATGGTTATTCAGTCTGGTAATGATGCTAGTTGTGCAATAGCAGAGCATGTAGCAGTTTCTGAAGAGGGTTTTGTAGACCTAATGCAGTTATATGCAAAAGAGTTGGGTATGGAAAATACGCAGTTTAAAAACGTAAGTGGTTGGCCAGACCCGGAGCATTTTTCATCAGCAAGAGATTTGGCACTTCTGACCAAAACTCTAATAGATAAATTTCCTGATCATTACAGCCTCTATAAAGAAAAATACTTTACTTATAATGAAATTAAGCAAAGAAATAGAAATAGTCTTCTGTGGCAAGACGAAACTATTGATGGAGTTAAAACTGGACATACCGAAAGCGCTGGATTTTGTTTAGTATCTTCAGGGGTAAGAAATGATACTAGGTTAATAGCCGTTACTTTAAGAAGTTCTACTGAAAAGGCTAGGTTGACAGATAATAGAAGGCTCCTCGACTATGGCTTTAGATACTATAGAACCAAGAGAGTTCTTGAGACTGAATCTGTTCTTATCAATGAACAAGTCTGGGGAGGGGAAGATGAAGCAGTTAATTTGTCTTCTTCAGAAGACTTGTTTCTGACTCTTTCTCCTAGAGATTTTCCTAGAGTAGAGCCGAGGATCGAGCTGAATGATTATCTTCAAGCCCCTATAGAGAAAGGTCAAGTAGTCGGAAAAGTTGATTTAATTCTGGATGGTGATTCTCTAGCCTCTGTAGATCTCATAGCGATGCAAGACGTCATCGCCTTGGGATTTTTTGGCAGAGCATGGGCTAATATCAAGCTTCTTACTTATCAATTCTTGATAGAAGAATAATAAAACCGGATGTGGGTATATCTAAACGGTCAAATACTTAAGGAAAACGAGGCAAGAGTTTCTCCCTTAGATAGAGGATTTACTTTCGGTGATGGAGTCTACGAGGTGATTCCTTGTTATAACAATCGATTATTTCTTTTTGATGAACATTTAAAAAGGTTAAAGGCTTCTTTGGAATTAACTTTTATTCCTCTTACAGATGAGATTAAAAATTTAGATAAGATTTTGCTCGAGCTACAAAAAAAAAATAAATTCTTAAATCAGTCTTTTTATATCCAAGTTACTAGGGGCGTCGATGAAGTAAGAGCCCATGCCGTAGAGAAGAAAATGCAACCAACAGTTTTTATCACTTCTCAAGAGCTTCAAAAAAATCCTTTTAGGATAGATCCTAGCCAACAAGGCATAAAAGTAAGACTAGAGGAGGATATTAGATGGCATAGATGTGATATCAAGACTATAGCTCTTCTGGGAAATACTTTATCGATTAATGACCCAAACAAGTCCAAGGTCGATGAAATTATCTTTTATAAAGATGGGATTATTAATGAGGGCGCAAAATCGAATGTGTTTATTTTTTATAAAGGTAAGGTCTTGACGCCTTCATTAGATCAGAACATTCTCCCTGGAATTACGCGTGGTCACATAATTAAAGAAATGAGAAATAATGATATTGATGTTCACGAAACAGAAATATCTATTGAGAAATTTCTAGATGCAGAAGAAGTGTGGGTTACTAGTTCTACCAAGGAAGTTCAACCTGTTTCAAAAATAAATCAATATACTTTACCGAGCAAGAATCTTGAAGATTCAATTTGGTACAAAGTTTTAAAATTTCTTGGAAGCTAAAAATTTAAAGCCAAATCTCTAATAGATTGCCAGGGACTTTTATCAGAGAGACCTTTTATGGCAGCATCTATCTCGGCTATATCCTTAAGAGACTTTGTTATTTTGGCTCTAGGCATTTTGTTTGCTTTATCTGATAACAAATCTAGATAATACCTTGGACCCCATATGTTTTTAGAAGAACCATCTTCAATAACTTTGTATAAATTATTTATTTCTTTTGATAAAGCCCAAAGAATCAGGGGAGGCTGAGTACCTTCTGCTTTAAGCGTCTCTATAATCTTGACTGTTCTTTTTTTATTGCCTGTTAAAAAAGCATTAGAAAGATCAAAAATACCAAATTTTGAAGCATTAGAAATTGATTCTTCCATATCCTCAATAGAGATGTCTTGACTGGGAAAAAGTAATACTAATTTCATCAGCTCTTGAGTAGTCGCTAATAAATTACCTTCTGTTTTTTCTGCTAAAAGATGAATAGCTTCTTCACTAATATTTATGTTGAGATCTTGTGATTTTCCTTTTATCCAACTAGGCATAGAGTTTTTACTAATTGGAGGCTCCACAATAAGAACTCCGCTAGACTCTAAGGCCTTTGCCCACGCACTAGTTTGTTGCTTTTTATCTAATCTTTCAGCGTGCACGATAAGTAATTTGCTCTGATCTGGAGACGAACAATAATCTTTAATTGCTTTGGATCCTTTATTTCCAGGTCCGATTCCTAAGAGTTTAATCTCTATAATTTTTTTTGATCCAAATAAATCAAGATTCTCGTTTTCTGAACTAAGGAAAGCCCAATCTGACTCTTTTGTAATAATATGAGTTTGCTTCTCTTCAAATCCTTTGGATTTACTAATTTTAATGACGTGATCTGTTAACTCAGAAATTTGAATAGACTCATCTGCAAAAAACGAATATGTGCTTTGAAAGTTTTTTTCAGTATCTTTATAGAAATGAGCCTTACTTAGTTTCATTTAGTAAGGATGAAATAATGAATTCCATGTTTCTTATGCTCTTCCCGATGAAGTCTTGGGTTGATATTTCTTCTTCGGCTTCGAAGGCAAGTAAATCAGATTGATTAAAGTCAATGTAACGAGTGTCTTCAAACAAATATTCTTTTTGAAT
>CALJGK010000016.1 GCA_938075195.1 uncultured SAR86 cluster bacterium | reverse complement strand
AGAACTTTAGCCACTCTGAATAAACCAAAGCTTGCCATTTTCCATCCCCACTCAAATTCTTTATAACTTGTTTGACTAAGAAGTTTCATACCTGTTTGAGCTCCCAAGTTGTAAACAACAACTTCAATTGGACCTACATCTAATTCAACTTTGTTGATTAATTCCTCAATAGCATTTTCTTCAATAGCATTGATCAATTGACCCGATGCAGATCCACCAGAACTTTCTATCTCTCCAATGAGATTATCCAAACCTTCTTGATCTGAGCGTCTACATAAAAAGGAGTGGTATCCTTCTTTGGCAAATTTCTTAGCTACTGTGCCACCTATTCCCGCTCCTGCTCCAAAAACTAAACACACTGGTTTCATAATATTTCTCCTTTTCTCTGGTTAGCTTGGCACATCAACAGGTTGTGCTGTATGCATTAAAGTTGCTACCAATTTCCCTTCTAGGTTATAAATCCTACCTTCTGAGGTAGCGCTTCTCTGACCAAGCTTTATCAATCTAACTTTCATAGTTGCCTTTCCAATCTGAAGAGGTCTATGAAATAGTATATGTAAATCAGTAGTCAAAGGTGCTTTTTTCTCTTCGTATCCAGATATCATTGCGGCTGAAGTTGCGTCATCTAAGGCAGCCGAAATCATGCCTCCCTGGACAAATCCCATGGGATTTCCACACATTTGATTAAACTCACAAGAAAAAACTATATCCTCTCCATTTACTTCTATAAATTTCATATCAAAGAATTTCATCGATGGGCCGAAGAATTCTTCATTAAATTTATTTAATCTATCTTCCATTATTTTTATTATCTAAGAACACTATATTCTAATTTCTAGTTACATATTAAATATCAGTTTACTGTTTATAGATACTCTAGAGATTAGTATCTTTAACATAGCTTTAATGACCAAAAAACTTTAAAATTCTCATTCAATTTTCAAAATTCGGTAAAAATATTATGGATATACAACTCAATTCAGAAGAACTTGCCTTCAAAGACGAGGTCAGGGCATTCTTTGACGAAAACAAAATTAAAGATGGGGAAGATTATTTCTCTTGGCGACTAGGGTGGTTTAAAAAGGCTAGAGAAAAAGGCGGATGGGACGTACCTAAATGGCCTGAAAAATTTGGCGGTCCTGGTTGGACTCCAACACAGCATTATATTTGGGAACAAGAGACAGCTCAGGCAAATATACCTTTTGATCTACCCTTTGGATTAGGAATGCTTGCTCCAATATTAATGAATTATGGGAATGAAGAGCAGCAAGAAAGATTTATGCCTGATATTAGAGATAGAAAGGTCAACTGGTGCCAAGGTTATTCAGAGCCTGGAGCCGGTTCAGACTTAGCAAATCTCAAAACCAAAGCGGTATTGTCGGATGATGGAACTTATTACACGGTAAATGGTTCAAAAATGTGGACAACATTAGCTCATGTTGCTGATTGGATTTTTTGTCTTACAAGAACAGATGACTCTGGCATTAAGCAACAAGGGATAACTTTTCTGTTGTTTCCTATGAAACAAGAAGGAATAGAAATAAAGCCTATTATTACTTTAGGAGGTTCGCATACCGTAAATACAGTGCATTTTACTGACGTTAAAGTTCCAGTAGAGAACATGATTGGAGAAGAAGGTAAGGGCTGGACTTATGCTAAAGGTTTATTGGAGCATGAGAGAACTGGTTTAGCAGGACTATCCAAGTCTTTAGTTGAACTTGAACAATTAAAAGATAACGCAAGGTCCATACAAAGAGGTAATGGAAATCTTATGGACGATTCTAGCTATAAATCAAAAATAGGAGAACTTGAAATAGATTTATTGGCAACGGAATTTACTGAACTCAGAAGTTTAGCTTCTGCAGCCGCAGGGGGTGAGCCCGGACCAGAATCTTCAATCTTAAAGCTAAAAGGTACAGAAATAAAACAGCGTATTCAAAAGTTAACCGTTGAAGCCAGTGGAATTTATTCATCGGCATGGGGTGATAAAGGCGCAGGACCTGCTTTTGCAAAAGGCGGAACAGCTGGCTATCTCAATAGTCGTTATTTCACTATCTATGGCGGGGCAAGTGAAGTTCAAAAAGATATCGTTGCTAAAAAGGTACTCGGTCTAACCAAAGGAAACTCAAAATGAATTTTGAATTATCTGAAGAACAAAAAATGATTCAACAAAGCATCGAGCGCTTTGTTCAAGAAAATTATGATCTCACAAATAGAATCAAAATCAGCTCAGAAGATCCCGGCTACAGTAAAGATTATTGGTCATCCATGGCTGAGTTAGGATGGCTAGGTCTTGCTTTTGATGAACAGGATGGTGGATTTGGTGGTAATCAAATAGACACGTTAGTCCTTATGGAGCAGTTTGGTAAAGGCTTAGTTCTGGAACCGTTTTTAGCAAACATAGTACTAGGTGGAGGTGCAATAAAAAGAGGCGCATCTCAAGCAATTAAAGACTCCATTATTCCAGGGATAATGGATGGAAGTATGCATGTAACTCTAGCTTATGCTGAAGAACAGAGCAGATTTGATATAGAAGATGTTGCTACATCGGCTAGAGAGGAAGATGGAAATTTCATCATCAATGGTAAAAAATCTATGGTCTTGAATGCCGAATCTGCAGATAAAATTGTCGTCGTTGTAAGGACAAGTGGGAGTCAAGTTGATGAAAACGGAATTTCACTTTTCATCGTAGACGCTACCTCAGAAGGAATTCAAAGAGAAAACTTTCCTACTGTAGATGGACTAAGGGCATCTGAAGTGACTTTTGAAAATGTAAAAGTACCTTCAGAAAACTTAATTGGTGAAAAAGATAAAGGATTTGAAATACTTCAGGCAGTTGTAAATGATGCAATCTTGGCTCTAGCTGCAGAAGCTGTTGGTGCTATGGAAGTTCTTTATAAAGATACAGTTGAATACACTCAACAAAGAGAACAGTTCGATCACGCTTTATCTGATTTCCAAGTCCTTCAACATCGTATGGTTGATATGTTCATGGAATATGAACAATGTAAATCTTTGTTGTTCAGGGCAACAATGGAAACTGTACAAGACCCTCAACTTTCCCAAAGAACGGTACACGCCCTTAAGCACTTAATAGGTAAGTCGGGAATATTTGTTGGGGAAAGTGCCGTTCAACTTCATGGCGGTATGGGCGTTACGGAAGAACTAAGAATTGGTCATTTTTTTAAAAGACTTCTAGTTATAGATTCGCAATTTGGTAATGCTGATTTCCATCTAAGTAAGTTTACAAACTTTTAAAATTTAGAAAAATGCAAGTTGACTCCGACAAAATAAATAATA
>CALJGK010000015.1 GCA_938075195.1 uncultured SAR86 cluster bacterium | reverse complement strand
ACTGAGATACTTACCTTGGAGAGGTTTTTTCTGGGGAGAAATTATATGTTTCTCAGTTACATTTAATATCAAGTTGGCTACCTTGGAGAGGTTTATTTCTGGGGAGAATTAAATGCCTCTTGATATTGATTGTAATTATATATAGATATAAATAATTTGTATAGTATTAAAGTGAAAAAAGATTCTAATTCTTTTTACGCCACATAATTCAAATAACATATTGTGCTAACTTATAGGGGTTAATTGTCTGAATCTCAATCCCACAAAGATGTTATTATTATTTTTCAATCTAAGGAGATCTTATGAAATATTTTTTAAGCACTATTCTGCTACTTACTTCTTTATATGCCCTATCAGGACATCATGCCTCTAACGAAGGATTAATGCCCGTTGCAAAACCAGGTCAAATTATCGTCACCTATAAAGGTGAATGCCCCGCAGACAAAATTGATGAATCTATCGCGATAGTTAAACAGACAATTGCCTATGAAAGAAAGAATAGCCCCGTGTCGTATTCTTCTTCGCCAGGTACTTGGTCAGATGGAAAAGTTGGCGCCGTAGACTTACATGATTCTGAAGAGGCTATGAATAAAGCATTTGAATGGCAGGCAAATGATAAAAAATGGTCTGACTTATATGATCAAGTCGCTGCAACTTGTGGAATTACTGTAGAAGATTTTGAAGTGGTAAGCCTTACTGCAAGATAGTTACGGAAACCCTTATTTTTTTTCTAAATCATTGTAAAGATCTGGCAAAATTTTAGATAAATGGTTCATTTCTTCATAGCAATGAATTAATAAATCCTTGGCTATCTTTTCGTTCAGTAAGATGGCCTTAACGAGCTTATATTTTGTAAAAAAATTAATCAGGTAATCTTTTAAAGGATTTAAATGACTGGGGTGCATGCCCAACCAAAAGTAACTATACATAGTAGATCCTTGTTCATTGACTACAACATGATGTAGTAAATTGCCTCCATGTATACCTGAATCCATGTTTCGGACACCTGCACAAATGGCCGTAGAGTTTTGGTTTATTTCACTAAAACCATAGGAACTTGGTTCAACAAAAGAAATACATAATGAATGTAGTTTTTTCCCAATGTACTCATCTACATAAGAATCTATGCCAATATACTTATCTTTATTAGATAATTTATGAGAAATATCTTCATCTATATGCGAAGAGATATGATCTTTAGGATGCCATAACTTGTATCTTTCTGTAGAGGGTATAAACCAACCAAACCACCAATCAATCATTGCAGGAGTGACTCCATTCATTTGAGTTGTGCACTTTATAAAATAAGAATTTTCTTTATTTTTATAAATACCATCTTCGAGCTCTTGATTAGAAATTTCTCCCGACACTATGCAGTCGTTGAATTCAAATTCAATTGTTTCCTTTTCTAAAATGCGTTCTGCAGAATGAGGTAAATGTCCAAGTGGTATTTGATATTTTGAAAGGTCCATAATTTTTAAAACTAAGATCTTTTTTTACGATTCTGAATATGTATTGCTTTATTGTTCATGGCTAAAGTTGCCTCATGTAGCGCTTCTGAAACAGTTGGATGACTAAATACTGTGGTGCTAAACTTTTCTGAAGTTATATCGTTATCCATAGCAACTAAACCTTGCTGAAGTATCTCTGATGCTGATGGTCCAAATACTTGAATGCCTAGTATCCTATCGGTATGAGTATCTGCAGTTATATTGACAGATCCTGCTGTCTCCCCTGCTGCCAAGGCTCTTCCACTTGCAAGGAAGGGAAATGATCCTGACTTAAAATCTACGTTAAGTTCTTTTAATTCTCTCTCGCTCTGACCGACCCAAGCTATCTCAGGATGAGTATATATAACATTAGGTACGTGATTGTAATTTAGTTCCGTATTCAATCCGTGTATTCTTTCAACAACCATTATTGCCTCTTCAGAAGCTTTATGAGCAAGCATCGGACCCCTCACCACATCTCCTATAGCCCATATGCTCTTTACAGGAGTCTGGCAGTAATTATCCACTTCAATAAAACCTTTTTTATTTAGAGGGACAAGATCTTCTTCAAATAAATCTTTGGTGTTGGGTTTTCTGCCTACCGCTAGAATAATTTTTTCAACGTCAAGACTCCTCGCTACGTCTTTATCATTAAAATTTATGTTTAATCCTGTATCGGTCTCCTTGATATCAAGAATTTCACAACCAAGCCTTATATCCAAACCTTGGCTAACAAACTCTCTCAATACTTGTCTTGAAATTCTTGGATCAAGCATAGGTAAGAATTCATGCTGTGCCTCGATAATTGTTACTTTAGAACCTAATCTGGACCATACACTTCCTAGCTCTAAGCCTATAACTCCTGCACCAATAACCACAAGATTTCTTGGGACATTTTTCAGTGTCAACGCTCCTTCACTATCTAGAATATGATCACCAATCTTTATATCTGGAAGATCGGAAGGACGAGACCCTGTTGAGATAATAATATTTTTTGTTGTAAGGACTTCAATTTTATCTTTTGTTGCAACTTCGACAGATTCACTACTTAATATTTTTCCGCTTCCTTCTATTAATTCAATTTTATTAGATTTTAATAAGGCTTCTACGCCATTTGTGAGCTGACTGACTACTCTCTCTTTTCTTGACATCATTTTTTCAAGGTCAAACTTTACATCTTTGGCTTCGATACCATGTTCATCATATTCATTAAGCAGCTGATGGTATTTCAGTGACGAATCAAGTAGAGATTTTGAGGGGATGCAGCCTATGTTCAGACATGTTCCTCCAACCGAGGATTTTTCAATACAAGCGACTTTCATGCCTAATTGTGCAGCTCTTATAGCTGCCACGTAACCAGCAGGTCCAGTTCCTATAATTAAAATATCGTACATATTCTTCTGTCTGCAATCATATCATTTCTAAATGTCATACTTCACTTGAAGATATAAATTTAAAAGAGATATCCATAATTTTCTTAAAGGTAAGTTTCAACTAATTAAGCTACCCATAAAATAAAGGGCCCTATTGGGCCCTTTAATGAGGTTGGTCTTAATAAGAGTTAATCTCTAGTAACAACGACCTCTTCTGCTTGATCAGCATATTTAGAATATTCTTCTCTTGCAATCACTCTTCTATGAACTTCGTCAGGACCATCTGCCAATCTTAAAGTTCTCATATGAGCGTACATACTAGCTAGAGGGAAGTCTTGACTGACTCCACCACCACCGTGCATTTGAATGGCTCTATCAATTAATCTACATGCCACAATTGGTACATGTACCTTTATTTGAGCAATTTCACTTCTGGCTACTTTATTTCCAACTGTATCCATCATGTGAGCTGCGTTAAGAGTTAAAAGCCTAGACGTTTCTATATCTATTCTGCTTTCTGCAACATAGTCATAGTTTGCACCTAGGGTAGATAGTTTCTTACCAAAAGCCACTCTATCTTCAGAACGTTTAATCATTAGCTCTAACCCTTTTTCCATAACGCCTATTGTTCTCATGCAATGGTGAATCCTACCCGGCCCTAAACGACCTTGAGATATTTCAAATCCTCTGCCTTCACCTAAAAGTAAGTTTTCTTTAGGCACTCTTACATCTTTAAAGGACACTCTACCGTGCCCATGGGGCGCGTCGTCATAACCAAACACATGCATCATCTTCTCAATCTTTATGCCTGGAGTATCCATTGGCACAATAATCTGTGATTGTCTTTGATGTCTAGGATTGTCAGGATTAGTCATACACATAAATATCAGTACTTTACATCTAGGATCTCCTGCCCCTGATGTCCACCACTTTTCACCATTAATAACGTACTCGTCTCCATCAAGAACAGCACTTGAGCAAATATTGGTTGCATCAGAAGAAGCTACTGCAGGTTCTGTCATTGCAAATGCGGATCTTATTTCTCCATTAAGCAATGGTTTCAGCCATCTTTCTTGTTGCTCTTCATTGGCATATTGGGCCAAAACTTCCATATTCCCTGTATCTGGAGCTGAACAATTAAAAATTTCTGAAGCAATTCCCGATCTACCCATGATTTCTGCAAGAGGAGCATAGTCAAGATTGCTCATACTTTCTCCCATTGGATTTTCAGGCAGGAACAGGTTCCAAAGACCTTCGGACTTAGCTATTTCTTTTTTATCTTCAATAATTTGAGGAATTTGCCATCTATCACCTTGTTGAGTAAATTCTTCCATCTGTTGGGCATATATTGCTTCTGCTGGATAAACGTGATCATCCAAAAACTTTGAAATCCTTAGTTGTAAATCTTTTGATCTATCTGAAAACTGAAAGCTCATTTTTTTCTCCTTATAATTTCTATAAATACCTAAATAGGGTATTATAAATATCAGTGATATCTTTTAATTACTATTTAATCAATAATAGAGGCATACCACCTCTTAGTCTACAAACATATTGTCTTTCGTCTGAAATTTAAAAAATCTATAAGTTATGAACCTAAAAGAAACAGATCTGAACCTATTTATTGCTTTTGATGTAATCTACACCGAAAAAAATCTAACTAAAGCTGGACAAGTCTTAGGGATCACACAACCCGCGGTGAGCAATGCCTTATCTAGGCTGCGAGAGCTTTTTGATGACGAGTTATTCACGAGAACTTCAAAAGGAATGATTCCCACTCCTGTTGCCAACCAGATAATTTCAGACGTAAGAAATGCATTATCTTTAATGCAAAATACAATTTCTGAATCAGAGAAATTCGATCCATTCACAGCAGAAATGACCTTTAGAATATCTATTGGAGATAGTTCGGAATATAGACTATTGCCACTTCTCATTAAGCAATTAGCTGACGTAGCACCAAAAATGAAAGTAGAAACATACCTCACGCCAAGAAAAGAAGCTCCTAGGGAACTATCTTCCGGAGTGATAGATTTTAGTATCGACCCGCCCGTACATAGTGATCCTCATCTGAGACATGAAAAGATTTATGAAGAGGACTATGTAATGATCGTTAGAAAAAATCATCCTATTCTTGATAAAAGTGAAATAACTATTGAAGACTATTTAGATCTTGCTCATATACACATATCCAATAGAAAAACAGGACTGGGTCATGTAGATATGACTTTATATAAGCTGGGACTAGCCAGAAATATTTCATTAAGGGCGCAAAACTTCTTAGTCGCACCTCATGTTGTAGAACAATCTGATTTAGCCATCACAACCACAAAAGGTTTTGCTGTTGATAGAGATTTAGCCTGGAGAAAATTACCCTTTGATGTTGATCCACTAGTGCTGCATCTTTATTGGCATGAATCAAAAGAAACCGATCCTTCATCTATATGGATGAAAGATCTAATGTTAAAAACATACGGGAAACTTCAAAAGGTCACCTAAGAAGTTGGTGCGGATGAGAGGACTCGAACCTCCACACCTTACGGCACCAGAACCTAAATCTGGCGTGTCTACCAATTCCACCACATCCGCGAGAGCGAGTATTATAGGCATTCAAAGCGACAATGTAACCTATTCGTTTGGTGAATCAGCAATTATTAGTTCTAATTCATTTAGTTTCTCTTTAATAGCGATCAAGGACTGATTAACTTGCAGTCTATAAGCATTAAATGAATCAAGACTTTCTTCAATTTCACTTATCTTTGCTAATTTAGTGCTGTTAGTCGAATCACTATTCAAGCCATCCATGGCTAAATTTACCTGTTCCTGAATATTAGCAATCTTGGCAAGCTCAAGACCCAAGGCTCTTTGCTTAGCAGTCAAAGCTTTATCCTTTTTGGTCATCTCTTCTAATTGAGAGATCAATGCTTCAACTGAATTAAGGTTCTTTGATATATCCTTTCTATTCTTTTTATTACTAAGATCCCAAAGCTTTCTAACCTCTTTGTTTATGAATTTTAAATCAGAGTCTATGTTTTGAGATAAATCTGCGAAGGTTTTTTCAGAGATTAAAATACTTTCTTCCAAAGAACTAATTCGCTCAACAAAGTTTTGACCGGCCTGCTGTTGGTTTCCTGAAGTATTGAAAAACCAAAAGGACAATATGATTAAACCAATAAGATTAGTTAAGGCTAGCATTGAAGAAAATAAGATGCCTCCACCTTTTGTTCTTCTTTTGCCTTGGTTAGATGTTGGTTCAGGCCTAACAGGTTTTATATCCTTATTTTGGTCTCTTAAATTTTCATTCATAGTTTTTATTTTGCTCTTTCATTCTATGGGATCGTATATACAATAGATTCCAAAATTAAGTTTAACAATTAATCTAAAATAGGATTAGATTTAAATAGAGGAATATTATGAATTTTGAATTTTCTGCAGATCAAATGCAATTGAAAGATATTGCAAGAAAATTCCTAGAAAAAGAAGAATCTGTTAAAAGAGCTAGGAATGTACTCGAAGGTGAAGCATCTTATGATGAAGATCTATGGTCTAAAATCATTGAAATGGGTTTCACAGCAACATCTATACCTGAAGAGTATGGAGGTTTAGGATTAGGTTATTTAGAGCTATGCGTGATAGCTGAAGAATTAGGAAGAAGTCTTGCACCAACCCCTTTCTCTTCAAGTGTCTATCTCGCCTCAGAAGCTGTTATAAATTTCGGCGATGATTCTACAAAACAAGTTTATTTACCTGCTTTGGCTGCCGGTGAAAAAATTGGAGCTTTTGCTCATACTGAATCTAACACCTCGCCTACTGAATCCAATATAGAGTGTTCCTTCTCTGATGGATCTTTATCTGGAACTAAAATCGCGGTAGTTGACGGTGATATAGCTGGTTTTTATATAGTAACTGCGAAAAATGATTCAAGTGTAGGCCTGTACCTAGTAGATGCTAGCTCAGACGGAGTTAGTATAACTGCTCAACCTACCCTAGATCCTTCGCGATCTCACGCTGCAATAACATTTAGTCAAGCTAAGGCAACTGAACTTAAATCTGACTGGTCAGATGTGCTCAATCTCTTAGATAGAGCAGCAGTTCTATTTTCATTCGAGCAACTAGGTGGCGCAGAAGCCTGTATGGATATGGCCAAAGAATATGCAATGGGAAGATATGCTTTTGGTCGATCTATTGCATCTTTTCAGGCGATCAAACATAAGTTAGCAGATATGTTTATAGCTGTAGAGCTTGCAAGATCAAATTGTTACTATGGTGCTTGGGCACTTAGTACTGATGCACCTGAATTACCTACTGCTGCAGCGACATGCAGAGTTAGTGCCAGCCAGGCGTATCATGAATGTTCAAAAGAAAATATTCAAACTCATGGAGGTATGGGTTTTACTTGGGAATTTGATTGTCATCTCTACTACAGAAGATGTCGTCAACTGGCTGCTAATATTGGCAGTCAAGCAATTTGGAAAGATAAACTAATAAGCTCTTTAGAAAGAGCTAATCAAATATAGGAGAACTGATATGGATTTTAACGATACTCCCGAAGAAGCTAATTTTAGAAAAGAAGCTTTCGAGTGGCTTAGAGATAATGCTGAATTAAAAGAAGGTCCAAAAGATGGCTGGAGAGCTGCTTCGGAAGAAGAAGGCTTAAAACAAGTAAAAGTTTGGCAAAAGAAGCTTCATGATGGAGGCTGGGCTTGTTTACATTGGCCTAAAATGTTTGGTGGCAGAGAATCAACTCCTATTGAACGTGTAATTTGGGGACAAGAAGTTTCTAAATTTAAAGTTCCAGGTGGCTATTTAGAAATAGGTCAAGGAATGGCTGGACCGGTCATGATGATGTATGCAACTGAAGAGCAAAAAGAAAGATACTTACCTCCGATGTCAACTGGTGAAGAAATATGGTGTCAACTTTTTAGTGAGCCAGCTGCAGGATCTGATGTTGCAGGAATTAAAACAAAAGCCGAACTGGATGGAGATACATGGACAGTTAATGGTCAAAAGGTTTGGACATCTGGAGCACATTTCAGTGACTATGGGATTTTAGTTACTCGTAGTGACCCATCAGCGCCTAAACACAAAGGTTTAACTTTCTTTTTTGTTGATATGAAATCTCCTGGCATTGAAGTAAAACCAATTAAACAAATATCTGGAGGAGCAAATTTCAATGAAGTTTACTTCACAGATGTCAAAATACCAGACAGTCAAAGATTAGGAGCTGTAGGAGATGGCTGGAAAGTATCTCTAACAACACTAATGAACGAAAGACTTGCGGTAGGCGATGCATCTGGACCAGACTTTCAAGAAGCTTTTTCTCTTGCAAGAGGACAAGACTTAAACGGAAAGCTGGCAATAGAAAATGACGCTGTTAGAGACAAATTAGCAGATTGGTACTGCCAACAAAGTGGCTTAAAGTTTGCCAAGTATAGAAATATCTCGGCTCTTTCTAGGGGTGAAACTCCAGGACCTCAATCTTCTATTACCAAGATTGTGAGTGCAAATAAGCTTCAAGAAATTGCTAACTTCGGCCTTGATATGCTTGATTCTGCAGGAATTCTTAGAACTGATGAAGAGGGAGCAGAACAGTCTATGTACCAATATGGATTCTACGGATCAGCCGGTCTTAGGATTGCGGGTGGTACTGATGAGATTCTTAAAAATATTATTTCTGAACAGGTTCTCGGAATGCCTCAAGACATGAGAGCAGACAAAGGTCTTCCTTTCAACGAAATACCTACAGGAAATAAGTAAATCAGTAGATAAAAACCAAGGCGCAAACTCTTTTTTAAATTCTGAGTTTGCGCCTTTTTCTTTAAGAGACAATTCCCTCTTTTCTGAAGAATTTCAAGATATTTATTCTTCTATAAAAGGTGCAGTTCAAGAATGTGAGCATGTGTTTATTGATGGTAATAATCTCAAAGAAAGGTTTAGAAATCTTAATAAAGATTCTGAATTCTCTATCGGAGAGATAGGTTTTGGAATTGGACTAAACTTTCTAACAACATGCAAAATCTGGTTGGACCATTCAAGTGAAGACCAAAATCTAGTTTTCTATTCTTTTGATAAAAATATTTTTAAATTAGAAGATTTTAAAGAAATTCTGAATACCCATTCTGAATTGAAACAATACAGTAATGAGTTTCAACATTACTACCCAAAAAATGTAGAGGGCTTACAAAGAATCTCTTTATTTGAGGGCAGGATAAAACTCAATCTATTGATTGGAGATATTAAGGAGACACAGAGCTACTTGAGTCTTATCAGGTCTGTTGATGCGTGGTATTTGGACGGATTCTCCCCTGCAAAAAATCCTGAGCTTTGGTCTGAAGAGTTATTGAATAATATTCATCAGACTTGTCATACAGAAACTACTTTTTCTACTTATACTTCTTCTGGCTTTGTTAAAGATAATCTTAGAAAGACAGAATTTAACTTCACAAAGACTGATGGATTTTCTAGCAAGCGACACATGCTTCAAGGTAGTGCCATATCTACTTCGAAAAAGAATAAGAACTCAACTAAGAAAGTGGCCGTAATAGGTTCTGGCTTAGCAGGATGTATACTGAGTTACACCCTTGCAAAAAAAGGTATTGAGGTAGACCTTTTTGAAAAATCAGAAACAATTTGTTCAGCTGCTTCCTCGCATGAATTGCTAGTCACCTACCCAAGATTATCGGCCCATGACACTGCCTATGGAAGATTCAATCTTCAATCTTATCTCTATGCGACGGCTTTCTATGACGAACTTTCCTCTGACGCTTGGAAGAAAACTGGTGTCCTGGTTCTGAGTCATGATGATGACTCAGAAAAAAGGCAGGCTTCTCTATTGGATAAAAGGTCAGATGGATTGATTTATAAATATTTAGATGCAAAGAATGCCTCAGATATATCAGGTATTGAAACTCAACTCAATGGACTACTTTATGATCAAGCAGGTTACGTCTTGCCAAGGGAAATGTGTCAAACTTTAATTGAATCAAATAATATAAATTTAAAAACTTCTGCTGAAATTAAAGATCTAAAAAAGGTTGAAGATAGAATAACCTTTAAGATTGATAAGCTCTCATATGAATATGAGCATGTTTGTTTATGCACAGGCAGTGATACTAATAATCTAATGAACCTCCCAGGTTTCAATGTCAAAAGAGGACAAGTCAGTCATGTCAAAAGTAATAAAAGTTTATCCCGTATTAAGCTTCCTATCTGCGCCAAGGGTTATATCTCTCCCAAGCAAGATAATCTTCACCTTTTAGGGTCAAGTTATAGTGACTTAGATCATCTAAGGGTCATTGAAGAAGAGCATAATGATAATATAGAAAAGCTAAAGATCATTATTGATGAAAATCCTCAAATACATTCTGGACGGGCTGGTTTTAGAGCTGTCTCAAAAGATCATATGCCGATTGTTGGAGAAAAAAACGGTTTGTATATCAATACCTGTCATGGCTCAAGGGCATCTGTAACCGCACCTATCAGTGCAGAGCTGATCGCTAACCTTATTTTAGATATGGCTCCCCCGTTAGAGGAAAGAGAAGTTAATTCCTTGTCTCCTAAAAGATTTAGTTAAAGCTAGATAATACTTCAGCAACAATTGAGTTGATGCCAACTTGATCATATTGATCGCTAGGTCTTTTGAATCTAGTGAACGCATACCAAATTACTTCATCTGTTTTTGCATCATGAAATCTTATAGATATCTCATCTTTATCTGATCTAACAAATCGCTGATCTCTAGATTCAAAATACCTGTATCCATAATATCCATGATTACCAAGATCCGTTGAGCGTTCTATTTCTCTTTGGGTACCTAAATAAAATCTAACGATTAAATCTGACTCATCAGACTGAGAAAGGCCTTTTGCACTTAAACTGGAATCAATTGATCTTGAAACCCTTTGAATAAGTATTGGATTGATACTTATCAGCTCTTCTTTATCTTCTAACGAAGGAGCGATAATTGAATAAGTCTTATAAGATGAAAGATCATATTCATTATCAGAATCAGATTGGACTAGTAATGAACTTGCGCAAGAAGTTAAACCAAGAAGTAATATTAGAGAAAGAATTTTGAATTTTATTTTCATATGTTAGATTTTAGAAAAAAATGAATCGTTTTCCTAATTTTTTCTTACAACCCTGATATTGTATTTTATATCGGTCCGACTGTCGTTGTACTTTATCAGCTACAGATAGCAACCATGGTTTAGTTCTATAGCTTCCTCTTTTATATCCTCCCCTACCTTCATGATAGGCGAGGTATAGAGCTCGGGCATTCTTAAGAGATATGCCAAGTTGTTTGTGTGTCTTATAGTTATACCAGCCAACAAAGTCGACTGAATCTTCAAAATCATTTCTACTCACAAACCAACCACCCCTATCATCAAGGTACATTTGCCATGTCCCATC
>CALJGK010000014.1 GCA_938075195.1 uncultured SAR86 cluster bacterium | reverse complement strand
CATCAGGAATATCAAAATTGCCAAATTCAGACTTCTTGTATCCAACATTAACATTGAAGCCATTTAAATTATCTTTGTAGTTAAAGTACTGAGAATCGCCATCATTAACAGACTGTGTCTCAAGCCCAGCAATAAATTCTTGTGTAGTAAAATCTTCTGGGGCTATACAATTATCAACTACATTAATGATTCCACCACTTGTGCCGTTGGCATAAAGTAAAGAAGAGGGTCCCTTTATTATCTCTACTTGCTGTAGATCATTTAAATCGATATCGTTTAAATGATCGGCTCCAAGGCCAGATACGTCCCTGTTTACCATTCCGTTTTTGAGTATTTTTACCCTTGGTCCCGACATTCCTCTGATAATAGGTTGCCCTACGGCAGCGCCATAATCAGCTATAGAAACACCTAAATAGCCGTCAACTGCCTCACCTATAGAAGTAGTAGCGTTATCCTCTATTTCACTGCCGTCTATGACGTATAGCGGGTTAAGAATCCTGCTTGGATTTAATATAGATGATGTTACGACAATCTCATCTGCACTCTCCGCAGTGTCCGTTGCAGGTTCATCAGCAATTATTTGCGTAGCAATTAAACTCATCGCCATGAGTGCATAAAAGTGAACTTTCATGTTTTCTCCTAAATTTAAATTAAAAAAGTTTTAAGTAAATTTAAGAGTTAGGTGGTGCCCTCGCACTAAAGCCTTTAGGGAGAACGGAAAGAACTTCCTTCTCTTGGCCAGATAAAGTTATTGAATTTAGAGCATAAGATTCTAAAAAATAATGATCATATGCTTTTAATTGTTCTCCCTCACAAAGCTGACATTCTATAACTTCATTATGAATGTCATCTTCTTCTAGAGAGTGAAGAATAGGATCAGCTGATAGGCCTACCACGAAGAATAGGCTAAGAATTAATGCAAACTTATGTTTATGAATCAGCATAGAGTTGAGAATATTAGACTAATTAAGAAGAGAGGCAAGTGCTTTGGATATTTTATTAATATCATGAGGCGCTCTAAAAAAACCTGCATATTGCGCTTCTGGATTAATGACAACAAGGCTACCAGAATGGTCTACCGTGTAATTAGGCTCTTCGCTATTAACTACTGGGAAAAATGGTGCATTAACCTGGGTAGAAAACTTATATATTTGGTCAATCTCTCCCGTTAAGCCCTGAAATTCATCATCAAAATTATTTAGATAAGTTCTAAGGTTCTCAGGTTTATCTCTATCAGGGTCAACAGAAACAAGAAAGACCCTTATTTTATTTGAATTTTCTGATAAGGCTTCTTTCACATCTGATAATTGCTTCATGGTTAAAGGACATATGTCTGGACAATAAGTAAAACCAAAAAATAGGATATTCCATTTCCCTTCGAATTGATCTGGAAGAAATTCATTCCCCCTATCATCTATTAGATTAAAATCTGCTAGTTGCCTTGGAGGATCAACGAAATATGCTCCAAGTGCTTTGTACTCGTCTTGAGTGAGTTCTCGCGGGGTATAAAATCTAGATAGGAATAAGGCCAATATTAATGCCATAAACCCCATGCAGCATGCAACTGTTATGAATATTCCTTTATTCATAAGTAAATAAAATGATCAACAAGCATAGCGGCAAATAAAAGGGCTAAATAAACAATTGAGTAAGCAAAAGTTGGCATAGCCACCGCATTACTATCATCCATATACAACCTAAAAGAATAAACTAAAAAAATACCACCTAAGATCAGTGCTGAGAAAAGATAAATTTCACCAAACATCTGAACAGCATAAGGCAGCATGGTGCATGCCAGCAGAAGGAAGGTATAAAGAAGGATGTGTTGTTTCGTGAAGGGTACTCCTTTTTGGACTGGCAACATAGGCACTTCGGCATCTGCATAGTCATCAACTCTGTAGACTGCTAGAGCCCAAAAATGCGGAGGAGTCCAAACCATAATAATCAGAACAAGTAGTAAAGCATTTGGTTCAATAGTATTTGTAACAGCGGTCCAGCCGAGTAATGGAGGCATGGCGCCTGCCAATCCTCCTATAACTATATTTTGACTGGTCATAAATTTTAAATAACGCGTATAGATAAACCCATAAAAAATAAAAGTTAGAGTTGTAAGTAGCCAAGTCAGGAAGTTTGTAAAATTTAAAAGCATCAAAGAACCTGACACATAGAGCAATATAGAAAAGATGATTGCATGCTGGCTAGAAATATCTCCAATAACTAAAGGCCTGCTTGAAGTTCTATTCATCTTTGCATCTATCTTTTGATCAAAAAAATGATTTATCACTGCAGAAGAGGCTGCTAAGAAACTAATACCAATTAAACCAAAGACTAAAACGGTAATAGGAGGGTTGAAATCTGCACCTATGAGCATACCGCTGACGCATGAAACAAATAAAAGCGCCTGGACACCGGGCTTTGTAAGCTCGAGATAACCTCTCCAATTTGATAAAACTATTAACATAAATTAAGTTTCTCTTAATCTTAGAACACCTAAATAAGTTATTAATAATAACCCACCTAAATTATGACCTACAGCTATTAATAGCGGTAAGGCAAAAATAACATTAGAAATGCCAAGCAAGACCTGTAGTGTTAAAAATGCCAGCAAACCAAAAGCCATATAAGAAAAATTCTTTTTATATAGATGAAAACTTAAAAACAAAAGGAATAGAGTCACGATAATTGCCCCAAATCTATGCGTAACATGAATGGCAACCCTAGATTCATGGTCTAGCTGACCTCCTAGGTAATTTGGTCCTATGCTTTGAAAGAAATTAAAGCCTTCTTTGAAATCCGCTTCAGGTAAAACTTGTCCCTGGCACAAAGGAAAGTCGGTGCAGGAATAAGAGGCATAATTAGTGCTAGTCCAAGCTCCTAGAAATATTTGTATAGCCACCAAGAGGATTGAAATATTGAATAGTCTTTTTGTGATTAATTCAAAGTCCCACTTGCTTCTATTTTCTAAATGATCCTTGGCTTTAAAATAAAGAAGCCAAACAAAGGCAGTGGTTAGAAAACCCGACATCAAGTGAGTGGTTACAACTTGAGGCCAAAGCTTGAGACTTACTGTCCAATAGCCAAAAGTTCCTTGCATTATTACCCATACCAATAAAAATAGACTTATCTTTTTTATATTGGCGGGTACATCTTTATTCGTGTACGCAAGGTACGCAATACATACTATCAAGAAGCCTAGAGCTGCAGCGAAATATCTGTGTACAACCTCTGGAATTGCTTTTGCAACCTCGTAGGGTGTTTCAGGGAATTTAGAGTTTGCCAGGTTAATCTCTTCTGGGCTGACTGGGATGGTCACAAATCCATAACAACCAGGCCAATCAGGGCAACCTAAGCCAGCATCAGCTAATCGGGTCCATGCACCTAAAGCAACGACAACGAAGCCCAATAGACCTGACCAAAGAGAGATTGATTTAATACGTTCCATATTTATCCTATTTTTGAGTTTTGAAGTACTTTCTTAATATCTTTGAGCAATTCACCACTTGGTAGAGTTGAGTCATAGATCAATATCCCATTCCCTAAGGGGTCGAATAAAATATAAGGAGAGTCTTTTAATTTTTCATTTACCGAGGGAGGGACTAAATCCATGTTTATAGATCCTGTGTTAAGAAGCGGATACTCATTAGTGATCTTGTCTGTTGAAACCTTCGATAGATTATTCGAATCTATATTAATGAGGTAACGAACTACCCTTCCGCTATCTTTTGCGAGTCTTATATTGATCTGTCTTGATGTATATAAAGTATCCCAACATTTTTCAGTGCAATCTCCTGAAACAAATTGAACTACCGACCACTTCCCGGGAAATTCATTTACTAGCGGCCCCGAATCTACTTTTAGAGCCAAGTCACTTAACTGAATAGGTTCTGGTAACAATGTTCCTTTATTAACTTTGCCTTCAGGAGTGTAACCACTATAGAACATAGCCGAGCTGGTTATTAAAACTATTATAGGAGTTAAAAATATTAAAGAAGCTATTATTCTTCCCGAATTCTTTTTACTTATTTTCATGATTAATCCTTCTTAAAACCGAAATGAAAAAATGAACAAATTAGTACTAAAGCTAAGCCGAACCACTGGACTGCGTATCCGTAATGCCTTGAAGGCTTTAACTCAATTGGTTTCCATATAGGCTCAAGAGCACCTATAGACCCCGCAGATAATTGAATAACAGCGTTATTGAGATCATTGCCTAAATCACTTTTTGCTTGATCATAATCTAGTTCTTGAACATATTTTGGCCAATCTTGCTCAAGAATCTCATTAGCTAGACTTAGTCCAAACCTCTTAAAAGGAGAGAGAATGCCTTGTATTGATAATTCTGATTCGTTTATCGCCAGTCCTTCCTTATTAAAATCTTTTTTTGAGATCCAGCCTCTATTTACTAAGAAGGTTTTGTTTCCGCTTGATTTAAAATTTGTAAATACTTCGTAACCTGCTTCTTGCATATATAGCCTGTTATCTAAAAAATAAGACTCTGAACCAAAATATCCGTTTAAATTAATAGTCCTATATGTCAACTTATCGGAACTCGTTATGTCCATTTGCTTTTCATTGATTACTGGTAAAGATTTGTTTTCATAATGCTGACTTACAATCACTTCTTTTTCTAAACCTCTGCTTACCTGCCAAGAGCCTAAGTAAATTAAAATAGGAAAAAAGAATACAAAAAATGCAGTCATTAATTTTCCTGGGCTAAATTTATCCATATTTATTTTTTGGGGCTGAGTGTATAATTCTCAATCTTTCAAGATGATCAAATACTTCATAATATTTTTAATCGTGGCTATGTTTATTAGTCTTTTTAGAGGTGCCTTCTTTCTTATTAAGGACGGTGGATCATCTAAGAGAACTGTACATAGTCTGGGCGTCAGAGTGTCTATCGCAGTAGTACTTTTTATAACTCTAGTTTATGGTTTTATTACTGGGCAAATTGGTCCCGGCGTCTAACTGTTACATTACGTAAACGAAAGCAACCAAGCAGACCCAAACCACATCCACAAAGTGCCAGTACCATGATCCGGCTTCAAAACCGAAATGATCATCAGCTTCAAAATGCCCTTTCAGGCTCCTGAAAAGCATAATTGTAAGAATAATTGCACCCAGGCAGACATGGAAGCCGTGGAACCCTGTAAGCATAAAAAATGTAGTCCCGTATATACCTGTATTTAGAGTCAAACCATAATGCGCATAAGCTTCGTAGTACTCAACACCCTGCACCACCACGAAGAGATAACCAAGAATTAAAGTAATACCTAGCCAAAGATTAAACTGTTTCCTGTTACCATTTTTTAGCCCTAAATGGGCTATGTGAACTGTTAGACTAGAAGTCAGCAAGAAAATTGTATTCCACAAAGGTAGCCAGCCTAAAACCCCACCCAATCCACCAGAAGAGTATGCAGTTGCTAATGACATATCTTTATCGGGCCCAGCAAATACTGCCTGATCTGGAGTAATCATCAAAGGCCAACTGGCTTCAAATCCTGGCCATAACATATTAGCTAGGCCTTTTTCACCTTCACCACCTAGCCACGGAACAGCAAAGTTCCTTATGTAAGCTAACGCAAAGAAGAATGCAAAAAAGAACATCACCTCAGAGAAAATGAACCATGCCATCCCATATACATAAGAATCTTTAAGCATGGGATTATTTAAGCCGGCATGATTTTCTTGAATTGTCTGCTTAAACCAGTAATACATAGTTACCCAGATCATTACAAAAGAAAGAAGCAGCACTAAATAAGAGTTAGATTCAGTACCTACATCTATAACTGTATTTGCTGCACCTATAATAAAAACAAGTAAGCTAATAGCCATAGCAAAAGGTAATTTACTCGATTCAGGTACGTAATAATTTTGTTGCGACATTTTCTCCCCTTTTATAAATTAGCTAAATCATTCTTTGGTTGAACTCTGTCTGTAATATCAAACAAGGTATAACCAAGACTTAAAGACCCGATTTCTTTTGGTAGTGCTGGATCAATTATAAATCTAACTGGTAATTCAATTCTCTCTCCTGCCGCCAAGGTCTGTCTTTCAAAACAGAAACATTCTGTTTTGTGAAAATATTCTGCACCCCTTCCAGGGGAAACGCTTGGAATAACCTGTCCAATCATCTCTTTATTGGTTGGATTGTAGAAAACAAAGTTTGCTTCGTATTGGTTACCGGTTATAACTCTCATCTGAGATCTTTCAGAATCGAAAAACCATGGCATGGATTCATTGTTATGGGTCATAAATTGAACTAATAATTCTCTCTGTTCAGTAATAGCTTTTGACTCTTCACTTAGAAAGCTCGGCCCAGTAACCTTGCCATTGAGGCCTGTAATTTCGCAAAACACGTCATACATGGGGACAAGCAACCACCCAAAAGCAAACATTCCTACAACTATAGCTGTTAGATTTCTTAATGTTCTTTTTGCTTCCAAACTACTACTTTAGTTGTGGTTGAACTGTGAATGAGTGATACGGAGGCGGGGAGCTTAAAGTCCACTCTAAACCTAAATCACCGGCCCCTTCCCATACTTCTGGTTTTGCTTTCTTTCCAGACTTAATCGCCTTGATAACAATGAATAAGAATAGAAGTTGCGTCAAACCAAACACGAACGCACCAACACTAATAAGAGCATTGAAATCTGCAAACTGAAGGGCATAATCAGGATATCTTCTAGGCATTCCCGCTAAGCCAACAAAATGCATTGGGAAGAAAGTTACATTGACTGATATAAAAGTTAACCAAAAATGTAATTTACCCAAGGTTTCGTCATACATATTTCCTGTCCATTTTGGAAGCCAATAATAAGCACCGGCAATTATTCCAAATAATGCACCTGGGACCAGGACATAATGGAAATGAGCTACAACGAAGTAAGTGTCATGGTACTGGAAATCAGCAGGAACGATTGCAAGCATGATTCCTGAAAATCCACCAATAGTAAACAGTGCAACGAAAGCAATTGAGAATAACATTGGAGTTTCAAACGATATTGAACCCCTAAACATAGTTGCTACCCAATTAAACACCTTAACGCCAGTGGGTATCGCTATTAACATTGTCGAATACATAAAAAATAATTCACCGGCCAAAGGCATACCTACAGTAAACATATGATGCGCCCAAACAACAAATGATAAAATTGCAATAGATGCCATTGCGTAAACCATTGAAGAATATCCAAAGATAGGCTTTCTGGAGAAGGTCTCAATAATATGAGAGACAATTCCGAATGCAGGCAAAATCATTATATAAACCTCAGGATGACCAAAAAACCAGAAAACATGCTGGAATAATACTGGGTCACCACCACCTGCTGCATTAAAGAAGCTTGTTCCGAAATTAATATCCATCAACATCATGGTTACTACTCCGGCTAATACGGGCATTACAGCAATTAACAGGTAAGCTGTGATTAACCAACTCCATACAAATAATGGCATCTTCATTAGAGTCATCCCAGGAGCTCTCATATTAAAAATAGTTGTAATAATATTTATTGAGCCGAGGATTGAAGAGACTCCCATTATGTGTACCGAGAATATAAAGAAGTTAACCGTTGAGGGTGCATAGGTTGTTGATAAAGGAGCATAGAAAGTCCATCCAAAGTTTGGTCCACCTTCAGGCATGAATAAAGTGGAAATTAAAATTCCAAAAGCCATAGGTAAAAGCCAAAAACTTAGGTTATTCAATCTTGGAAGAGCCATATCAGGAGCGCCTATCTGCATAGGCAACATCCAATTAGCGAGGCCCACAAATGCTGGCATAATTACTCCAAATACCATAATCAGTCCATGGTTAGTGGTCATCTGATTAAAAAATTCTGGCTGGACAATCTGTAGTCCCGGTTGGAAGAGCTCCGCTCTAATAACCATCGCCATTGACCCGCCAATGAACAACATGATGAAACTAAACCATAGATATAAGGTTCCTATATCTTTGTGGTTTGTTGTAAAAAGCCATCTAGAAAGGCCTTTTGCTGGCCCGTGATGTCCATGATCGTGTGTTTCTACTACTGTACTCATTTTATTATTCCCTTTATAAATCTATTCTATTTTTGTAATCAACAATATCTTTTGGTGTGACAATAACGCCGTCACCGTTTTTACCATTAGACCAAGCCTGCCTTGTGTATGTTATGACTGAAGCTATATCTACTTCGCTGTAGGACTCACCGAATGCTGCCATAGCAGAGCCCTGAACACCTTCCATTAATATTTGAATATGCCTTGCGCTATCTGACAAAGCAATTTGACTTCCGTCCAGCGCTGGAAATACAGGAGGTATTCCTTGTCCACCTGCCTGGTGACAAGCAGAACAGTTGGTCGCATAAAAGCTTTCGCCTCTTTCCATCAATTCTTCTTTTGTCCAATTTTTTGAAGTTAATAATCTTTCGGCTTCAGCTAAAGTAACTTTTTCAGCTATGTATGCGTCAAACTCTTCTCTTTCAACCGCTCTTACAACTACCGGCATAAAAGCATGTTTGATTCCGCATAACTCGGTGCATGCACCTCTAAAGATTCCTGGTTCGGGTACATTGGTCCATGCTGTATTAATAAAACCAGGAATAGCATCTTGCTTAACTGCAAAATCTGGAACCCACCATGAATGGATAACGTCATTACCGGTTATCAAGAATCTTATTCGTGTATTTGTTGGTATGACTAAAGGCTCATCTACTTCTCTTAAATAGAACTCCCCTTTAGGGACTTCTCCATTTATTTGTTCTTGGCTTGTTGCTAGGTTACTGAAAAAACCCACTTCATCTTCTAAATATTCATAGTGCCACTTCCACTGATGGCCGGTAATGAGAATATTAATTTCTCCTTCGGCATCATCATAGGCTTCAACCATGACCTGTGTGGCTGGAACAGCCATCCAGATAAGCACTACTGTTGCCGCGACAGTCCAGCCTATTTCTAGCCAGAGGTTATCATCGAAATCAGCTGCGACAGCTCCTTTCGATTTTCTGTACTTGAATAGAGACCAAAACATTATTGAAAAAACTATGACTCCGATACCCACGCATATCCAGAATATGAGCATATGGAGTTCAAAGATGCTTTGACTTACCTCTGTTACGCCAACTTTCATGTTGTAGTCTGAATCTTCAGAAAAAACATGTGACGAAAACATGACAGGCATGACCATAAAGATGAACTTTGTGAAAACTTTTTTAATATAAGCCATTAAATTTTATATATTTGTTTTAAGGTGGGCGAACCGGAACAGCGGGCGTATTTTAAACCAATCAGTTTCTTCAAACAATAGCTTAAGGACAAAGAAATTAAAGAGAGTTTTACTTACAAAATAAAGTTATGAAAGTAGCTCTATATCAAAATCAGTATCAGGAACTTCTTTTGTCCATATTTGAAAGCTTAAAGCTGCCTGCTCTATTAACATTCCAATACCGTCATAACAATTTTTTGATCCAGAGGATAAAGCTAAATTCATAAACGGAGTATTTGAAGCGGCATAAGAAAGGTCATAGATATTTGGCTGACTTGAAAAGATATTGGATGGTAATTTCATGCCCTGATCCAAGACTCCTGCAGATGAGGTATTAATAATCAAATCTGGCTCGAAGTCTATTTCTGCTGATAAAGGAATGGCCCCCAAAACTCTATTGGGAGAAGAAAATCTATCTGCAAGGTACTCGGCTCTTTCAGGAGTTCTGTTGGCTATAGTAATTCTCTCTGGATTATTTCTAAGTAAAGCTGGAATTATTGCCTTTGCTGATCCGCCCGCTCCTAAAAGAAGAATCTTGGCATCTTTTACATCTAACTTTTTATTTAAAAGGTCTTTCATTAACCCTCTTCCGTCTGTTGTGTCTGCACATATTGACCCATCTTCCATCCAAAGAGTATTAACAGATTCACATAAGACTGAATCATCAGATAAAGAATCTGCAATCTTGAAAGCAGACTCCTTATGAGGCAGAGTTACATTCAAGCCATCGTACCCAGCATCAAATAACTGTTGGACTCTAGTTGTAAACTCTACCTCTTCTACTTTCAAGGCTTCATAACTAATCTTTATTCCAAGGCTTTCTGCAAACAGGTTATGTATTTTTGGGGATAAGGAGTGTTCGATTGGACTTCCTATAACAGCAAACTTTTTTAATTCTTTCATAACTATCTCACGATGAAATCTGTAACAACATCCTGGATTGTAGAGGGTCTCTTTAAATCACCTAGGCGTCCTTTTAGTATCTTAACATCTGGAAAAACATCCGCTATTTCTCTCTCTCCTGTAAGGGTTGGCAGGCCTTCTTTATTAGCAGAAGTAGAAATTATGGCTCCTCCAAAACCCTCGCACAGTTCACAAACAATCTCATGATTGCTTAGCCTTAAAGCAACTTTATCATTAGATCCAATTAGTAAAGTGCTTACTCCTTGCTTGGCAGGTACCAGCCAAGTATGAGGACCGGGCCATTTGGTCATTAGTTTTGCTTTATATTCTTCAGCAAATGCATATTCATTGAATTGCTCAAATCTCGAGCCTAGAAGAATCAGCCCTTTACTAGAGGATCGCTCCTTAAGATCCAGTATCTTTTTTACCGCTTCCAGATTATTGGGATCACATCCTAAACCCCAAACTCCTTCCGTGGGGTAGGCTATTAATTCTCCAGATTTTAAATGTTCAATGATCGAACCGAGAGAGTACATTGTCTAGGAGTCAGCCAATTTTTTGTTTGAAGCTTTAATAGCCTCAACACCATCCTCTCTAACTTTTAATAAACTATTTCTAATTGATTCAGATTCAACTCCCAGTATCTGAGCTGCCAAGTAAGCAGAATTAATTGCTCCAGCTGACCCGATAGCAACAGTTGCAACAGGTATGCCTTTGGGCATTTGAACAGTGGATAGAAGAGCGTCCATTCCGCTTAAAGGTCCACCGTCTCCCGGAACACCAATAACTGGTAGCACGGTTTTAGAAGCTACAGCTCCAGCTAAATGAGCAGCCAAACCTGCCATCGCTATAAAAACCTTAGTTCCTCCTGCTTCACATTCTCGAACATGGGTTTCAAGCAATTCAGGTGTTCTATGGGCCGAGAGAACCTGAATTGAATTAGATATTGATAAAGAATCCAATGTCTCAGAGCTTTTGTTGGCTAAGGCCAAGTCTGATTCAGATCCTATTAATATTGATACTGTTACAGTCACAATTTCCTCCTAAACAAAAATTGTATACTAAAATATCAAAAATTAAATCATGGCATTATTAAAAGTCTTACTATTTCCTGACCCTAGACTGAGAACAGTAGCAGAACCTGTTGCACAATTTGATGAAAGCCTTAAGCGTATAACAAATGATATGCTGGAAACCATGTACGAAGGTTCTGGAATAGGCTTAGCTGCAACACAAGTGAATGTTCATAAAAGAATTATTGTTATAGATATAAGTGAACATAAGGACAATCCTTTAATTTTAATTAACCCCAAATTGAAAAAAATAGTTGATCCTGAAAAGAAATCCTATCCTGAGGGCTGTCTTTCTGTTCCTGGTTTTTATGAAGAACTGTCCAGGCCAAGCTCAGTAGAGATAGCTGCATTTAATTTGGAAGGAGAAGAGATAAACATAATAACTAATGATTTATTATCAGTTGTTATTCAGCATGAAATGGATCACCTAGATGGAAAAATGATGGTTGATTTCATTTCAAATATTAAAAGAGAGATGATTAGGAAAAAACTCAATAAAGCTAAAGGTATATAAATTTCATGAAAATTGTTTTTGCTGGTACGCCAGATTTTGCAACAGAACATCTAAAAATGTTAATAGAATCTCGTCATGAGATTTCATGTGTATTGACTCAGCCTGATAGAAGATCAGGTAGAGGTAAGAAAGTTAAATTCTCTCCTGTCAAGGAATTAGCCCTTCATAAAAACATTCCAGTTTTTCAGCCCGCCAATCTTAGAGAAGAAGATACTTTAAATATGCTTAAAAAATTAGAACCTGATCTAGTCTTGGTTGTGGCATATGGCCTTTTAATCCCTAAAAATATATTAGATATTCCTAAACACGGCTGCATTAATATTCACGCTTCAATATTGCCCAAGTGGAGAGGGGCTTCGCCTATGGAGTATTGTCTGCTAAATGGTGATAAGAAATCTGGCGTTAGTTATATGCAAATGTCAGAAGGTTTGGATGAAGGTCCCGTATTTCAAATACATGAATGTGGAATTGAAATACAAGATAATCTAAGAACTCTTGAAGATAAGCTCATCGGCTTAAGTGAGAAGAATTTATGCGAATTTCTTAATCTTATAGAATCTGAAAGTATTAAAGCCAAAAATCAAAACGATAATGAAGCAAGCTTTGCTCCCAAGATAACCAAAGAAATGCTCCAGATTGATTGGGCAGAAGATGCTAAAAAAATTATCAGCAAAATAAATGCCCTCTACTCTAAATATGGTGCTTATTTCTTGCTTGGAGATAAAAGAATAAAAATTCATAAGGCCAAAGAATATAAGCATGAACCAGATCTAAAACCGGGCCATATAAAGTCAACTGATGATGGAATGATAATCTTTTGCAAGTCAGGTAGCGCTATATTAATTGAAGATATACAAATGGAAGGGAAGAATATAGTTTCAGGACAAGAGTTCATTTCTGCCTACAGAGGAATTATTGAAGATAACAGATAAATTTAATTAAGCTTCCAATAACTATTTTCTATTCGAAAAATAAGACTATAATCAAAGAAAAATTGTCTTACATATACTTTTGAAAATAGTCATTTTGGGGGCCGGAGCCGTAGGTAGCACGCTTGCTAACCTGTTGTCTCAAGAAAATGATCTTACAATTATTGACAGTGACCCAATAAAGCTTCATAAACTTGAAGAAGAGGCCGACATAAGAACTGTTCTTGGCGGCGCCTCTTATCCAAATATACTTGTTAATGCCGGCATTAAAGATGCAGACATGGTTGTTGCTGTAACCGGTAGCGATGAAACTAACTTGGTGGCATGTCTTATTTCCAAGGTTCTAAATGAATCCGTAAAGACCATTGCTAGAGTAAGAGAAATCTCCTACCTAAAAGGAAAAACAAAAAAAGCTATGGAGTCAGGCGAAATTCCTGTAGATGTTCACATCAGTCCAGAGCAATTAATAACTGATCATATTGAAGGACTTATTGAAGTTCCAGGATCATTGCAAGTAATGGAATTTGGGGAAGGTCAATTAAATCTTGTCGCAGTGAAAGCTGTTGAGGGAGGTCCTATGATTGGTCATGAGATAGGTGATCTAAAAAAACATATGCCTAAAGTTGATTCCAGAGTAGCGGCTATTTTTAGGGAAGGAAACTCAATAATCCCTACGGGGCAAACTACCATAAGGGCCGAGGATGAAGTTTTCTTTATTTCGAAGAAAGGTGAAGCATCTAAAGTAGTAAATGAAATGAGAAATAAAGAAGAGCCTTATAAAAGTGTAATGATTGCTGGAGGGGGAAAAATAGGAAGCAGACTTGCCAAAAGAATTGAGAATGAACATAGAGTAAAAATTATTGAATCTGATCACGAAAGAGCAAAAAGATTATCTGAAAAACTTGAACAATCAATTGTTCTTGAAGGTAACGTATGCGATAAACATCTTCTCTATGATGAAAATATTGAAGGAACAGACGTATTTGCAGCTGTAACAAATGATGATGAAGCAAATGTGATGTCGTGTCTCTTGGCAAAGGATATGGGTGCACATAAAGTTGTGGCATTAATCAATAATCCCGCTTATGTAGATTTAGTCCAAGACAAGGGGATTGATATAGCAATTACTCCCTCTCTTATAACAATAGGAACTTTTCTAGCCGAGATTGAAGGTAAGGATGTAGTTAAAGTTCACTCTCTAAGAAGGGGCGCGGCTGAAGCCATAGAAACAATTGCCAAGGAATCACCGACAGGCAAACAAAGTAGTATAGGTAAAGAGCTAGGAGAAATATCTCTACCTGAGGGTGCAACCATAGGCGCCTTAATAAGAGATAATAAAGGGAAAATAGCGCATGATCATGTGCATTTAAGGGAGAACGATCACGTTATAGTATTTTTAACAGATAAAAATGCTATCAAACAAGTAAAAGAAATCTTTTCACCCTCGTAGCATGAAACTCCCTTACACAACTAGGATTTTAGGAACCCTCCTGATGTTATTTAGTGCAGCCCAGTTATTTCCTGGATTTCTTGCTTATTTCTTTGAAGAAAAAGATCTAGTACAAGCTTTTATAACAACAGGTTTCATAACTTTTTAAATAGGCTTTCTTCTTTTTTTCTTGGCATCAAAAAAAAATGGGGACCTGAGAACAAAAGATGGTTTCATAATAACAATTTTTTTCTGGACAGTACTAGGATTTTTTGGGTCAATTCCATTCTATTTAGCGAATTTAGACGGAATTAGCTACATTGATTCTTTATTTGAGTCAATTTCAGGCTTAACCACTACTGGAGCTACTGTGTTTATAGGCTTAGATGAAATGCCTAGGTCACTATTATTCTACAGACAATCTCTACAATGGCTTGGTGGAATGGGAATTATTGTACTGGCTGTGGCTGTCTTACCCTTACTTGGCGTGGGGGGTATGCAATTATACAAGGCGGAGACGCCCGGCCCTTTAAAAGATGCAAAACTTACACCAAGGATAACCGAAACAGCAAAAGCTTTGTGGTTTGTGTACCTGACGATGACTTTTGCTTGTGCAGTTCTGTATAAAATTTTCGGTATGAATTGGTTTGATGCTGTTTCGCATGCGTTTTCAACTGTTTCTATTGGAGGTTTTTCTACTCATGATGAGAGCTTTGCTTTCTTTGAAAGTGCATCGCTAAGATGGACTGCGATTATATTTATGGTAATTTCTGGAGTAAATTTTGCCCTGCACTATCTTGCTTGGACAAAAAAACGATTATTTCATTATTTTTATGACTCAGAGGTAAAACTTTATATATCACTGCTTGCTACTACAGCACTCTTAACATATTTAACTCTCTATTTTAGCGAAAATTTCTATGACAACATGGTGGTCGAGAGTATTTTTCAAGCGGTATCTATTGGAACAACTACAGGATTCCTTACATCTAACTACTCCAACTGGCCATTGTTTGTTCCTATTATGTTATTAACAGTGGCATTTATTGGAGCTTGTGCCGGATCTACGGGAGGCGGCATAAAGGTAATCCGTGCTTTAATATTGATAAGGCAGGGCTCAAGTGAAATTACGAAATTAATTCACCCAAATGCTGTTGTAACAATAAAATTTGGGAAAAAAACATTAGATCCAAGGGTTTCAGAGTCTGTTTGGGGATATTTTGCTGTTTATGTAGCAACTTTTTTGATGCTTCTTATGGTCTTATTGTCTCAAAATAATGATTTTTTAACTGCATTCTCTGCTGCCGGTGCAACTCTGAATAACCTTGGCCCTGGCCTTGGAGCTGTATCCGAAAATTACAGAGACGTTACAGATATCTCTAAAATAGCATTATGTGCATCAATGTTACTTGGTAGGCTAGAAATTTTTACTCTTTTATTGATCTTTACACCTGCTTTCTGGAGAAGTTAAGCAATATATGTCACTTTCTTATGTTTTTTACAGCTTATTGCTTAAAATTCTACAAATTACACCCTATAAAGCACTGTTCATATTAGGAGCTTGGTTAAGTTTTATCCTTTATGTTGTTCCAAATAAACACAAGAATATTTCCTTAGCTAATCTTAAGCATGTTTTTCCGACCAAAGATAAAAAGGAGATTAGCTTATTGCTGAAAGAAAGCCTTTTTCATAGCTCTATGGCATTTCTAGAAAGTGGGTTGGTCTGGGGCAAGAAATTGAATAAGAACAAGATTAACTTTATCGAGCTGGTTAATTTTCAATCGGTTAAAAAATCTTTAGAGTTAAGACAAGGTGTCCTCCTTTTCACTCCGCATCTTGGAAATATTGAGGTTTTGATAAATCATCTTGGTGCAACTACAAATTGTACTGTTCCCTTCACAAGACCCAAAAATAAATCACTAGATAGGATAATGAGGGCCTCTAGAAACAGATCCGGAGTTAATATGGTTGATACTAATGTTGCAGGTATTAAGCAAATGTTGTTGGCACTAAAGGAGGGAGATGTAGTTGCCATTGCCTCTGATCAAGTCCCAAAAAAGGGGGCAGGGCTTTTATCAAAATTTTTTAATCAAGAATGTCTTTCAATGACACTATTACCTAAACTCCAACAGAAAACTGATTGTTCTGTGCACCTGATGTATTGTGAGAGAAAACCAAACGGTGAAGGTTTTATAATTCATTTTGGAAATAAAATTGACCTCTCAGAAGATCTCCAAGAAGGTGTAGATAAAATGAATTGCGAGTTTGAAAAATGTATAATGAAGATACCAGGTCAATATTCTTGGGAATATAAAAAATTTAAGAATACTGAGTCAAGATATATATATTAAAAGTAAATTAACAATAGTAAGCACTCACTAACTTTATGAATAACCACACTATGGAAGACCTTGTTTCTCTCTGCAAGAGAAGGGGTTTCATATTCCAATCTAATGAAATATATGGAGGTCTTCAAGGGCTTTATGATTATGGTCCTCTGGGCGTTGAGTTAAAAAATAATCTCAAAAGTGCCTGGTGGAAATCGATGATTTACGAGAGAGATGATGTTGAAGGAATCGATACTTCAATACTAACTAATCCTATGGTTCTAAAATATTCTGGTCATGAGGAAACATTTTCTGATCCATTAATCGATTGTAGGGATTGTAATGCAAGGTGGAGAGCTGATCACATAAGTGATAACAAATGCCCAGGATGTGGGTCTTCAGATTTAACAGATCCTAGGCCTTTTAATTTAATGTTTAAAACGAGTGTTGGGCCGGTTGAAGACGGTAACTCTTTTGCCTATTTGAGACCTGAAACTGCGCAAAATATATTTACTAATTTTAAAAATGTCTTGGACTCAACTCCACACCCTCTTCCCTTTGGGATAGCTCAAATGGGAAAAGCTTTTAGGAATGAAATTACACCAAGAAATTTCATATTTAGAGTTCGTGAATTTGAACAAATGGAATTA
>CALJGK010000013.1 GCA_938075195.1 uncultured SAR86 cluster bacterium | reverse complement strand
TCTGATAGACTCATCTGATTCAACCAATGTCCTTACTTCTTCTAAGTCTGGCCCATCCCCCTTTAAACTAACAGGGATCATATTAATGCCAAAAGTTTCACATAGTTTGAAATGTCTATCATATCCAGGAACTGGACATAGGACTGAGACTCGCTCTTTGTTATTCCAAGGGCCGGATCCATTACCTTGAATAAAAAGGAAGGATAAAAATTTAGACATCAATGATAGACTGCTGTTTCCACCAGACCAAATGTAGTCTTCTGAGCATCCTAAAATATCAGAACCTAGCTTTCTGCAGGCCTCTAAACCTTTTACCTCTCCATAATTCCTTATATCCACTCCATGTGTTGAAAAATCTTTTTCATCGAAATTGATAAGGCCGTTAGATAGATCTAACTGTGCCTCTGAAGGCTTTCCTCTGGTTAAATCTAGAGAAAGTTCTTTAGATTTAAACACTTCAAACTGAGAAATATAATCCATTTACTAGTCTTAGATAATTAAAAAAACAAGATATTAACACTACGTGTTGTTATTGGGTGAATAAATATATTTGATTAAATTTTATACAATATAGTCAAGCATCTCTCCCAGCAGCTTCTCTGAATTTAATTAACAGCTTTATCCACATTTCTAGTGGATAATTCCATTAATCTGAAAGACAAGAAAGGTTAGAAATAGTACAATTCTGATTTAAGTACATAGCTTTGACTAAGAAAACCTCTCTTCATAAAAACCATCTAGACCTAAATGCAAAAATGGTAGACTTCCATGGCTGGTCGATGCCCATCAATTACGGCTCTCAAATTAATGAACACATCAGCGTAAGAGAAGGATGTGGTATGTTTGATGTATCTCATATGACAATTCTTGACTTTAAAGGTGAAGATGTAGAAGTTTTTATCAGAAAGCTTATAGCTAATGATATCTACAAACTTACTGAAGATTTCGAAGGGCTATATTCAGCGATGTTAAATGATCAGGGAGGTGTCATTGACGACTTGATAGCTTATAAAATGGATTTCGGTTACCGACTAGTGGTTAACTGCGCCACTAGAGGTGAAGACCTAAGATGGATTTCTCAAAATTCAAAAAACTTTAAAGTAGAAATACAAGAACGTGATGATTTATCGATGATTGCAATACAAGGCCCTAAGTCAGCCGAAGTATTATCTCAATGCCCTGCTCCTATCTTCAAGGCTCTCGAATTAAAAAATAGACAACAAGGTGTTTACGGTAATGATATGTTTGCCGCTAAGACAGGTTATACAGGAGAATTAGGAATTGAGGTCTTACTGCCTCATGAACAGGCTATTAGTCTTTGGCAAAATGCAATAGAAGTTGGGGCTAAGCCCGTGGGCTTGGCTGCGAGAGATACTTTAAGATTGGAAGCTGGAATGAATCTATATGGTTTCGAAATGGATGACTCCATCACTCCATTTGAATGCAATATGTCATGGACGGTTGATTTCAGTGATGAAGAAAGAAATTTTTATGGCAAGGAAGCTCTACTCAAATCACGCCTTGAGAAGGATCAGCTCGAACTTGTGGGAATCATGCTCGATGAGAGAGCCATATTAAGACAAGGAGAGAAATTATATCTCGATGAGGAAAAAACCCTTGAAGGTATTATCACTAGTGGTACCTACTCTCCTACGCTCAAAAAACCAATTGGATTAGCTAGGATTCCAAAAAAAGACATCAATAATTGTTTTGCGGAAGTGAGGGGAAAGAAAATTTTTGCTAAAATTGGTAATCCAAAATTTATTAAAGAAGGCAAAGAAATATTTAAGGAAAGATTATGAGTACGTCTAATGAAGTCAGGTATCTTGCAAGTCATGAATGGGGAAGAATTGATGAAGAGGGAATACTAACTGTAGGTATTAGTGAGCACGCCCAAGACTTATTGGGCGATATAGTTTTTGTTGAGCTTCCAGATTTAGGAAAATCTTTAGATGCTGAAGAGGAGTCTGCAATAGTAGAGTCGGTCAAAGCTGCTTCAGATGTATATTCTCCTTTATCAGGTGAAGTTATAGAGGTAAATGAAAAATTATTTGATGAACCCGAGATTGTAAATAACTCACCTTTCGAGGATGGATGGTTCTTTAAAATTAAACTAGAAGATACTTCAGCCTTCCAAGATTTAATGACAGAAGATGAATACAATGCTTCATGCGAAGAATAGCCAGATTAACCTTTGACTAATTTAAAAAAAAATAACCTTTTCTCTAAGAGACATATAGGAGCTAACGCAGAAGATAATGCTTATATGCTTGAATCTATTGGATTTAGTTCAATGGATGAATTCATCAACACCGTTGTTCCTTCAAATATACTTGAAAAAAATAAAGTTGAAATTGGTGAGGAAAAGACAGAAGAAGAAGCTTTAGAGGAACTTAAAAAAATTGCCAAGCAGAATAAGATTTATAAGAATTATATTGGGCAAGGCCACTACAACACTCATACACCAAAAGTCATTCTTAGAAATGTTTTTGAAAATCCTGGATGGTATACCTCGTATACTCCTTATCAACCCGAAATCTCTCAGGGTAGATTAGAAGCACTGATAAATTTCCAGACTATGGTCAGTGATTTGACTGGAATGGATATCGCAAATGCCTCACTATTAGATGAAGCAACAGCTGCAGCTGAAGCCATGACTTTAGCGAAAAGAGTTACTAAATCTACTTCTGATGTCTTTTATGTTGATGAAAATAGCTTTCAAAATACCATAAATGTCTTAGAAACTAGAGCCAAGCCTCTTGGAATAAAACTAAAAATTGGTCCTTTAGAATTAGCCAACAAAGAAGATTGTTATGGTGTCTTTATTCAATATCCAGGGTCAGATGGTCTCATTACAAATCATGAAGAAATAGTAGAGTCAATTCATGCAAAAAAAGGTATTGCAGTTTTTGCAACCGACTTATTAGCTCTAACATTAATCAAGCCTCCTGGAGAAATGGGTGCAGATATAGTGATTGGTTCATCTCAACGATTTGGAGTTCCATTGGGATGTGGGGGGCCCCATGCTGCTTTCATGTCGGTCCGAGAAGACCTCAAGAGATCCCTGCCAGGAAGAATTGTTGGGGCTTCAGTAGATAGTGCAGGAGATTTAGCCTACAGACTTGCCTTGCAGACCAGAGAACAGCATATAAGAAGAGAAAAGGCCACGAGCAATATCTGTACAGCCCAAGCCTTACTCGCCATCATGGCTGGATTCTATTCTTTATATCACGGCAGAGAGGGTTTAATAGAAATAGCAAAAAAGGTAAACACTCTAACGAGTATCCTAAAAGAGGGTCTGTCTCTTTTAGGGCTTGAATCTAAAAATAAAGACTTTTTTGATACCTTAGTTATTGAAACAAAATCTCTAACTCATTCGATTCACGCAAGAGCAATTGAAAATGAAATCAATTTAAGGCACATAAACTCTGAATCTTTAGGAGTCTCTATCGACGAAACCACAACACTAGATGATATAAAAAAATTGGTAGAAATATTTTCCGGGTCAGCAGCAAATCTTCAAGAAACTCAGACTTCTTCTATTCCTGAAAATCTAACACGACAATCAACATTCCTGGACCATAAAGTTTTTAATCAATTTCATACTGAAACTGAAATGTTGAGATACATTAGAAAGTTGTGTGACAAAGATATTGCACTAGATAGAGCCATGATACCTCTAGGTTCGTGTACTATGAAGCTCAACGCAACTTCTGAAATGATACCTGTAAGTTGGCCAGAGTTTTCTAATATTCATCCCTTTGCTCCCAAAGATCAATTAGTAGGATATGCAAAACTTATTGAGGAAATGGAAGAAATGCTTTCCTTGCTAACTGGCTATGCTGCCATCTCCTTACAACCAAATGCTGGATCACAAGGAGAATATGCAGGGCTACTTGCTATCGATGCCTTTCATAAAAATAATAATCAAGCACATAGAGATATATGTCTCATTCCAAAATCTGCTCATGGAACTAATCCTGCTTCAGCTCAGATGGTCGGATTAAAAGTTGTACCTGTTGATTGCGATGAGCATGGCAATATCGATCTACAGGATCTTAAAGAAAAAGCTGAAACACACTCCAAGAATCTATCTTCTTTAATGATAACCTACCCTTCTACACATGGAGTCTTTGAAACTTCTGTAACAGAAGTATGTGAAATTATTCATTCCCATGGAGCCTTCGTTTACATAGATGGTGCTAATTTTAATGCTATGGTTGGCTTATGCTTCCCAGGAGCTTTTGGCGGAGATGTTTCTCATCTCAATCTCCATAAGACTTTCTGCATTCCTCATGGAGGTGGTGGACCCGGCATAGGACCTATTGGAGTTGTTGAGAAGCTAAAAGACTTTATTCCGTCCCATCATATTGAGAATAATGCCGTAGGACCTGTTTCAGGGACAGACTGGGGAAGCGCCAGTATCCTTCCTATAAGCTGGATGTATATAAAAATGATGGGTACAAATGGTCTTCTGAATGCTACCCAAAACGCAATACTCAACACTAATTATATTGCGACTAGATTGAAAGATCATTATGAAATTCTTTATAAAGGTAAAAATGGATTAGTCGCGCATGAATGCATCATCGACATAAGACCACTCAAGGAGTTGGCTGGTATAGAAGTCGAAGATGTAGCCAAGAGATTAATCGATTATGGTTTTCATGCACCAACAATGTCTTGGCCCGTGGCAGGAACATTAATGATAGAGCCCACGGAAAGTGAATCTTTACAAGAATTAGATAGATTTTGTGAGGCTATGATTAAAATTAGAGAAGAGATAAGAGAGATAGAAAGCGGCAAGGCTTCACTAGAAGATAATTTATTAAAAAATGCCCCACATACAGCCAAAATGTTAATAACCAATTCATGGGCTCATGGATATGATCGTGCACAAGCGGCATATCCAGTCGAAGGTCTTTATGAAAATAAATACTGGCCTCCAGTCGGCAGGGTAGATAATGTTTATGGCGATAGAAACCTTATTTGTAGCTGCCCTTCCATGGAAGACTACGAGTAAGAGATCCTTTCATCATCGATAGACCATGATCTTTTCTCTGCTTCTTTCCTAAGTTTCTTGTCTGGATTTACAGCTGTAGAAATATCGGCAAACTGAAGTAAAGGAAGATCATGTATAGAATCAGAATAGGCATAAATTTTTTCAAATTGCCTTGATTCCATCCAGATTTTTATTCTTCTTACTTTTTCTTCTGAAAAATTAGGTATCCCCGCTATTTTTCCAGTAAATCGATCTCCTGCATACTCAGCATCAGTTCCAAAACTATCCTCAATACCTAAATGATTAGCAATGTCCTGAACTAGAAAAGATAAAGAACCTGAGGTAAGAATTTTTTTATCACCTGCATGACGCTTTAAGAGTTTGATAGTTAAATCATCGGTGAGTCTGCTAACCACGTCAGCTGAAAATATTTTTATTGATTCCTTTAGCCCTGACAGCTTTTTCCCCTTTAGAGGGCTTAAAAGAAACTCCGAATATTCGATGACATCTAGCTCTCCCCTTCTATAACTATCTGTAAAAACTTCCATCCTTTCAAAGAATAGATTATCAGTAATAAAGCCGTTTTGATCCATAAACTTCACCCACTCTCCTTCGGTATCGCCATCAAAGAGGGTGTCATCTAAATCAAATAAAACTAATTTCATTTTTTTTATTATTATATGCAGGTAAGGATAAAAGTATGGAAAAAACATTATACAGACCAAATGCTGGCATAATTATTTTTAATCAAGAAGGTAAGCTTCTCTGGTGCAAAAGAAAGACAGGAGATGGATGGCAGTTCCCTCAAGGAGGAATAGATGAAGGAGAGTCTCCTGAAAAAGCTATTATTAGAGAAACTTATGAAGAAGTAGGACTGCATAAAAACCAAATTAAAATCATTAAAGAAAATGACAGATGGATCAAATACGATGTACCAAAAGAAAAAATTCCAAAATATTTTTCTCTAAAGAATAGAAATTTTAAAGGCCAAACTCAGAAATGGTTTTTGGCGAAATTCCTAGGACAAGATGATGACATTAACTTAAATCTCCATAGTCAGATAGAGTTTACCGAATGGACTTGGGCAAGCTACTGGCATCCAGTCGGTTCAGGAGTAGATTTCAAAAGAGATGCCTACAGAAAGGTTTTAAAAGATTTTCTTCCCTTTTATGCTGATTACATAAGAAATAACTAATCTTTAATGCTAAAAGAAAAATCAACACTCGAACCTTCTATTCCTTCTTTTAAATAAGTTAGCTCTGAAATAGATACATCGCCCGATGGACTGGAAGTAAATACAGTCGTACACCTAGTGCCGTATATAGGAGATCTAATAAATCTATAAGGAATTTCCTCTCCATCTCTTATCTGAAGTTCTTTCTTTGTTTTTTCGTGAAGATTTCCATATTCTTTCTTCATAACGTTAAAGGCTTTCTCTGCTGTAAAACCTTCATGCAAAATGTCATTTAAGTCATGCCTTATTGCTTCGGCTTTCTTGGTTGAAGCGTTTAGTGTTAAGTTCCCTAAAGCATGTGTGCCTTCTGATATAAAGAAGATTCCTTCTAGTCTATTACATAAGTAAAATAACCCATTTTTATCACCAACAATGAGGTTAAAGCCTGCATATTCCTCTTTTTCTGCCTCGAGTTCTTCTAAATAAGCCTTTGCAGATAATTGAGATTCAAGAAATCCTGTAACAAGCGATCCTCTAGAAACCTGATATTTATTATTATTGTTTTCCTTAAGATTAGTAATTGCAGCAAACTTTCCTTCTCGGTTTGTGCCAAGCCAAGTACCTCCAGCAACTTCATCTCTACCGGCAAGTATGGACTGATTTGGCCACCAGTGCATACCGGTAGTTTGTCTCTCATGATATTCATCTCTGTTAGCAACAATCTTAAAAAAATAAGAATCCTTACCTTGCCAATCTTTAGATTTTTCTACAGATAAAGCAATTAAACACATAAATTAAAGAGCGAAGAAGGACTTAATGATAAAATTGAGAATTGGAAATTCTACTCTATTTTTTACTTGGTACATTCTCAGGTGTTTTAGCTGGGTTATTTGGTATTGGTGGTGGAATAATCATTATTCCTACATTCTTTTATATCTTTGCCTTTCTTGGATTTCCTGAAGAAATTCTATCACATATGGTTTTAGGAAGTTCTCTTGGCGTCATAGCCTTCAGTTCAATCTCTTCTACTTTCTCTCATAACACCAAAGGAGCAGTAAACTGGAAGCTAATAAGGATAGTAGCACCAAGTATAGTAATTGGATCTAGCCTTGGAGGCATTACAGCAGGCTATATAGAAAGTAGTACCCTTCAAGGATTAGTTTCGCTTTTCTTGGTTGTTGCATCTATTCAATTAATATTTGAATTTCCGCCTCCATCTCAAAACCCTAAGACAAATTTAGCAGGTCCAGTTATAGCGGGCGCAGGTATTGGTTGGCTATCTGGTGTTTTTGGAATTGGAGGTGGTATATTTTCAGTTCCTTACTTCTATCACAGAGGGCTTAAGATGATGAATGCAATAGGGACTTCTGCCGCCTGTGGCATTCCAATCGCTCTGGCAGGATCAATCTCTTATATTGTTATTGGATATGGAAATATTAATTTACCAGATAACAGTATTGGGTATATCTATCTACCCGCCACAATCATTGTAGGGCTGATGAGCTCGTTAACCGCTAAATACGGAGTAAATATTGCCCATCGCATGAAACAAAAAAAATTAAGAATAGGCTTTGCTTTTTTAGTTATGATAATGGCTCTGAATCTCTTGATGCGATAAATGAACAAAAAAAATAATAAATACTGGAAAGCGAACCTTAAGATAGTTATTTCACTTCTAGTAATTTGGTTTATATCGTCTTTTGGTTTTGGAATAATTTTTTCGGATTATCTTGATCAAATAAAATTTGGCGGTTTTAAATTAGGCTTTTGGTTTGCCCAACAAGGGAGTATCTATATTTTCGTGATACTTATTTTTCTTTATGTTTGGCTCATGAAAAGACTTGATAAGAAATTTTCTGAAGAAGAGGATTCATGACTACTCAATTGCTAACCTATATCTTTGTGGGAGCCACATTTACTCTTTATATCGGAATTGCTTTATGGTCTAGAGCAAAATCAACAAATGACTTCTATGTTGCAGGAAAAGGGGTTCACCCTATTGCAAACGGTATGGCTACTGCAGCAGATTGGATGTCAGCTGCTTCTTTTCTTTCTATGGCAGGACTCATTGCTTTTTTAGGAAAAGATGGTTCGGTGTATTTAATGGGCTGGACGGGTGGATATGTTTTACTGGCATTATTGCTAGCTCCGTATCTAAGAAAATTTGGAAAATTTACAGTTCCTGATTTCATTGGGGAAAGATATTATTCTTCAACAGCCAGAAAATTAGCAGTTTTGTGCCTTATTTTCATATCGTTCACATACATAGCAGGCCAAATGAGAGGGGTCGGTATTGTTTTCTCAAGATTTCTAGAGGTGGATATCAACACGGGTGTAATTATCGGAATGGCAATCGTATTTTTCTATGCAGTGTTAGGTGGCATGAAAGGCATCACCTATACTCAGGTTGCACAATATTGTGTTTTGATTTTTGCTTATCTCGTTCCAGCGATATTTATTTCAATCCTAATGACAGGTCAAGTCATACCTCAAATTGGATTTGGCAGTACACTTGTTGACAGCCCAATATATCTTCTAGATAAACTTGATCGGGTTACAAGAGATCTGGGTTTTGTTGCCTATACTGAAAATGTAAAAACGAATATCGATATATTTTGTATAACTGCAGCATTAATGTTTGGAACGGCAGGTTTACCTCATGTCATCGTAAGGTTCTTCACCGTTCCGAGTGTAGGCGCTGCAAGACAGTCAGCAGGGTATGCTCTGATATTTATAGCTCTTTTGTATACTACTGCACCTGCAGTCTCTGCTTTTGCTAGAATGAATTTAATTGATTCCATTCAAGATCAACCTTATAGCACTTCTCCAAGTTGGTTTAAAAACTGGGAAGAAATAGGATTAATCGCTTGGCAAGATAAAAACGAAGATGGAAAAATAAAATATTCCTCTGGAAGTGCTCTTGAAGATGTTAAACCTAAATATCTAGATGAAAGAGGTGAGTATGGTGAAAGGCTTTTGCAGAATGAACCTAATCTCTCTAATGAGAATGAAATCTATATTGACAGAGATATCATCGTATTAGCAAACCCTGAAATTGCTCAATTGCCTGGATGGGTAATTGCACTAGTTGCAGCAGGAGGTCTCGCTGCAGCCCTATCTACAGCTGCTGGTTTATTGCTTGTGATATCTTCATCAGTTTCCCATGATCTATTGAAAAAAACTTACATGCCTCAAATTACTGAGAAGCAAGAACTGAGGTATGCAAGGATGTCTGCTGCTGTAGCTATTGGCATTGCCGGTATATTTGGCATTTACCCCCCTGCTTTTGTAGCTCAGGTTGTTGCTTTTGCATTCGGACTTGCGGCCGCAACTTTCTTTCCTGCACTTTTCCTTGGAATATTCTATAAAAGACTCAACAAAGAAGGAGCAATTACGGGAATGCTGCTAGGACTCATATTTACTGCGTCTTATATTATCTACTTTAAGTTTATTAACCCTGAAATAAATAATAGTGATTTCTGGTTCATGGGAATTTCTCCTGAAGGCATTGGCAGTGTTGGCATGCTATTAAATTTTATTATTGCTTTATCTGTCTCAAGCTTAACAAAACCTCCTCCAGACGAAGTTTTAGAACTGGTTGATGACATTAGAAGACCTTAATGATACTACCTGAAATCGATCCAGTAGCACTTCAAATTGGGCCTATTGCCATAAGATGGTATGGACTAACTTGGCTGGCCGCATTTTATGCTATTTATTTTCTGATAAGACGATATCAAAAGAATTTAAATTTAGATCAAGTCAGCGATTTAATGTTTTATAGCCTTCTAGGAGCAATAATGGGAGGCAGGGCCGGTTATGTATTTTTTTACTCTATAGATCAATTCATTAACAATCCTTTCTCTATATTTTTTATTTGGCAAGGCGGTCTATCTTTTCATGGCGGGCTAGTTGGTGTATTAATTGCTTGTTTTTGGTTATCAAAGAGCTGGAAGGTTGATTTCTTTTGGTTAATGGATAGAGTCGCTCCTTTTGTTCCACCTGGTCTTGGGTTTGTTCGATTAGGAAATTTTATGAACTCTGAATTACTTGGCAGACCGACTGATTGGAGTTGGGGTGTTATTTTTCCCTCTGATCCTCTTGGTATGACTAGGCATCCTTCCCAACTCTATCAGGCTTTTGGGGAAGGAATTTTACTTTTTATCTATATGCTTTGGATTGCAAAGAAACCAAAACCTACTATGAATATTTCAGGTCATTTTCTTCTAGGTTATGGCTTGATAAGGTTCCTCACTGAGTTCTTCAGGACACCTGATCAACATATTGGTTTTACCGCCTTTGATATTTTAACTAGGGGACAGATGCTCTGCTTACCCATGATAGTAATTGGAATAATTCTAATTTATTATTCGTACAGAAAACAAACTTAAATTGATGGAACAATATTTAGATTTACTTAAAGAAATTAAAACTCAGGGTACCAAGAAAGAGGACAGAACGGGGACTGGGACAATCAGTATTTTTGGCCACCAAATGAGGTTCAATTTACAAGATGGCTTTCCACTTGTGACTACTAAAAAAGTTAACTTTGATGCAATTCTCCACGAACTCCTTTGGTTCATAAATGGAGATACGAACATAAGATATTTAGTTAAGAATAAGGTGAATATATGGAATGAATGGCCTTTTCAGAGTTGGCTAGAAACAACCGGCCAAGCAGATAAAATTACTATGCACTCTAGTGAATGGAAGGCAAAGTTAGGCGAATTTATAGAGCTTATAAAAGAGGATGATAGATTTTGTGAACAGTATGGCGATCTAGGGCCTGTCTATGGTAAACAATGGAGAGATTTCGAAGGCATAGATCAACTGAGTCAAGTCATTGAAGATATTAAAAGTAATCCAAACTCTCGGCGTCATATAGTTTCAGCCTGGAACCCTAAAGAAATTCCAATAATGATCAAGTCTGGGCTGCCACCTTGTCATACCTTATTCCAGTTTTATGTAAACGAAAATAAACTTTCCTGCCAGTTGTATCAAAGGAGTGCCGATGTATTCTTAGGCGTGCCCTACAACATAGCTTCCTATGGACTACTGACTTGTATGATAGCTTCAGTAACAGGCTTAGAGCCTGGGGAATTTGTACATTCGCTAGGAGACACTCATATATATCTAAACCACTTAGATCAAGTTGAAGAACAGCTTTCTAGACAACCGCATACACTCCCTAAATTAAGAATAAATAAAAAGGCTTCTATATTTGATTATAGTTACGAAGATTTTGAATTGTTAAATTATGATTCTCATCCTTTTATTAGTGCGCCGATAGCCGTTTAATGGAAATCATTTTAATTGCAGCCGTAGATCAAAATTTAGCTATAGGGAAAAATGGTGGCATACCCTGGGATATAAAAGAAGACCTTAAGTTCTTCAGAGAAAAGACTCAGAATAGTGCGATCATTATGGGCAGAGCTACCTTTGATTCTATAGGAAGACCTCTTCCAAATAGAAAAAACATAGTTATGACTAGATCTCCCCAAGATAGAGAAGGTGTTGTGGAAGTAACCTCTGTTGAAGATGCAATAGATGAAGCAAAAATATTTTCAAAAACAATAAATATTATAGGTGGAGAGTATATTTATAAAGAATTCCTGCCTATTGCAACAAAATTGATTATTACAGAGGTTGGCTTAGATATAGATTCACCTGATGCTTATTTTCCGGAATGGAGTGATGAAGAATGGAAAGAAGTGTCTAGAAAGGACAGCTCCGAGAATGATATTAAATTTAGTTTCGTAGAATATCTTAAGATCTAGACGCCTAAAGCCTTTCGTTTAAGCTTCAGGGCTTCTACTCTCTCTTCTTCGCCTTCAGTATAAGTTACCCATTTTCTTGCCTGATCTTGGACTCTTTTCTTTTTCTCTTTCTGTTTCTTTTTCTTGTCGTCGAACTGTTTTTCAGCTACGTCTATGCATTTTCTAAAGGCAGTGATGGCTGATTCCCATTTTTGGTTCTCAAAATTAATTTGCCCTAGCAGCATAAATGCAGCAGCTTCATCCTTAAGTTTCCCTTTTTTTATTCCCTGTCTGATAGCATTTTCAGCTTCAGAGAATTCATCCAAACTAAAATGCACTTGTCCTAAAAAGATATATAGCTCACCTTCTTTAGACTTAATAGCAGCCTTTTCATAATAAGGCTTTGCTTTTTCAAGTTCCTTAGAAGCGTGCCAGTATTGAGCTGCTGCTTTTAGAGTCTTTTCTTCTTTTTTTACAATGCCTTGATTTAATCCGTCTTCAATCACCCTTGCAGCTTTGCGAGGATTCTCAAACATGAATAATAATTGAGAGAGAGCAGTAAACTCTCTTTGTTTATCTAGCAACCTATCATCATAAGCAGCTTCTAAAGCTCCCATCTGATCCATTTGTCTATCTCTCTGACCATATAGACCTGAAAGGTTTGTCCAATATCTCTTTTTAGGATAATGCTGAACTAGAATTTCATAAATAGGTAAAACTTCTAAGTCTTTCTTCAGCTCAGAATACAAGGCCATTTTTAAAAGGTAATGGTTTTCCTTCGCAACTCCTTTTCGTGTTTCTCCAGTCTCGATCATCTCCCCGGTTTCATTACCTTCAGCATCTAGAACTGCTACCTTAATTGCAATATCTTGGGATTCTTGAATGTTGATTGCGGTGTCAATGGCTTCAACTGATTTTTGGAAATCTTCTAGCTGATAATAAGCTTGTGCCAGCAATCCATATCCATCAGAACTTGGAAGCTCTTCTAACTCTAACCACTCTAGAAGGTAATTAATTGCTGATCTATAGTCTTCAGCAATATATGAAAGCTGCGATAATGAAAATAAAGCCCCTAACCTCTCTTGATCAGTTGAATCTTTTTCAGACATCAGATTCTTATAGGCACCTTCAGCAAGGCCATATTTTTCTTGAGAAAAGAAAATATATCCTTGATAGTAATACATCTTAGATCTATCAGTACTAGTAAACTTAGAATCGACTACAGCTACTGGCTGTAACGCGAGGAGAGCAGCTTCCCACTGCTCCTCTTCAATCATAGGAACCATGGTTTGAAGAATCCTCTGCATCTTCTTACTAGGCAATTTTGTACGTCTTCTTTTCTTCTTCTTCTTCTGATCGTCTTCGGCAGCCTCTACAGAAGCTCCTTTATAATCTAATGGTGAGACTCCTAATGCAACAGGCAATAAACTTATCACTGTGGCAATTAAAAGTAATTTTAAAGAGTAACTTAATCTAATCATAACAATCTACGCACATCCCTCGGGAGTATAATCTGCTGGCTTGCCTGGGTCATCAATCTTGAAAACAATAATTGTTCTTACATTAGGGACTTCTATAGCTTCACCATCTCTTATTTGAGGTTTATATTTATATTTTAAGGCTGATCTCATTGCAGCACGATCAAAAATTCCTGGAGGCACTGACCATTCAACTTCAGGTTCTTTTGTAGATCCTACCTTTGTAACGGTAAATTTCAACATTACACATCCTTCTATGCCTCTCTCAAGTGCTCTTCTAGGATAGACGGGCGGTACTTGGAAAATAGGAACATAGGACCCATCCGCAAAAACACCAGCTTTTTTTCCTTTGAAACTCAAATTTGGCCTTGCAGAGGAAGCATCTAAATCTGCAGGAGGAGTCATATCAAACTCTGGAGGCATTGTCTCTGGTGGCGGTTCTTCTTCTTGAGGGCGCTCCATGTCCATCATTAATTCTAGCTCTCTTTCTGGCATCGTTACATCAGCAATTTTGAAAGACTTGTCGTCTAACTCTACATCACCTACATCAATTAATGCTTGCATGACATAAAAGATTACCACCGTTAAAAACAATGATGAGGTTAAGGTTGCCCCTAACATTTTTAAATTTTGTTCAGCAAAAAATCCCATAAATTTTAAAACTTAGGTTCAGATGCTAAAGAGATGGCATAAACACCAGCTTCTCTAGATTGATCCATTACTTGGATAATGGCATCAGCCTGAGCCTTCTCATCTGCTTGAATAACAACTGACCCTTGAGGATTGTCAGCAAGAAGCTTTGTTATGTTTGCCTTTACTTGCCTAACATCCACTCTTCTACCATCTATCCAAATATCATTGGTCGCTCCAATGGCAATAAGTATGGCTGCATTTTCTTGAATATTTGAAGTTTCTGCATCGGGTCTATTGACTTCTAAACCAGGCTCTTTAATGAAATTTGCAGTTACAATAAAAAAGATTAAAAGTATAAACACTACATCTAACATGGGAGTTAAATTAATATCTTCTTCTTCCGCTACTGCACTACTGATTGGTGATCTTCTCATAATTAATTTCCTATTCTGCAACTAGTCGATCGACTAGTAAATCTTTCTCTTTTTGAGCTTTATTAACTAAAAATTGATTGGCTAAAGTTCCTGTCAATGCAACAGCTAAACCTGCCATAGCAGGAATAGTTGATCTAGAAACCCCACCAGCCATTGCCTTAGCATCTCCACCACCCGTTACAGCAAGTAAGTGAAAAACTTCTATCATTCCTGTGATAGTTCCAAACAATCCAAAAAGAGGTGCTATACCAACACACATTTTTATTAAACTTAGATTTTGATCTATTCTTATGGCATTCTCAGAAATGAGCATATCTCTAATAGCCTTTGAATTCCAAGAGCCCTTATCTTGTCTTGTTTCCCATTCTGCCACTGAAATTCCTAAATAATTTTTGTGAGTTAGATAATAAAACCACATTCTTTCAAAAATCAGGAACCACATGACAAAGGCTAAAAGTCCTATTAAATAAAGTACATCTCCGCCCCTTTGCATAAAGGCAAAGAGAGCATCTGAGAAATTATAAAAAAACTGCATAGTCTATTTGTTTATAAATATTATTTGGTTCCCTCTGAACGTTTAGCTGCCATTCCTGTGCTGTGCTCTTCTATCGTACCCAATACTCCTCTAGAAATATTATTAACTGTTGCGTACATAAAAGTAGTAGGTATGGCCACCATCAGACCTAACCAAGTTGTTACCAGAGCTGTAGAAATACCACTTGCCATAGTCTTAGGATCTCCAGTACCAAACAAAGTGATCATAGTAAAGGTTTCGATCATTCCTATAATAGTTCCGAATAGACCCATCAAAGGAGCGACTACTGAAACAATCTTCAGAACCCAGTTCAGCCCTTCTACGCTTGGTCTCTCTTTAAGAATTTGTTCAGCCATCTTCAACTCTAGAGTCTCTGTATCGGCTTCTTTGTCTTCTTCAGCAATCTTCAAGATTCTACCTAATGCATTGTCATCAGTTAATGTTGCAGATCCAGCTTGCGCTCTAACGGAGCCTCTTATAGTCCAAAGCTCATAAAATCTCCAAATAAACAGTAATGTTGCTAGTGAACCAATAATCATTAGTACGGTACCAACAAATCCACCTTCTTGCATTTTTCCCCATGTACCAGGCATAGATATCAAACTTTCAAGCAATGAACCACCCTGTGGGCCCGTTGGATCAACTGCAAATTGAACCGGGAAGGCGTCTCCACCTAAAAGATCTGAAGACTGGGATGTATATCTTCCTGCAGGCTGAGCAGATAGCTCAGAATAGGCACCTCTGGAAGGAGAATATGTTAAATACTGACCATCGGATACAACATTAAAGTTTCCTACCCTTACAACATCTCTATTTTCTACATTTCCGTCTGTAGTGATAACCTCTGTATTGAACTTAACCACTTCCCCAGAAGCATTTATTTCTCTTTGAAGTTCATACCAAAGCGTCTCAAGCTCTTCTATAGAAGCCAATTTAATTCCTTCGTTCATTTTTGAACCAAGAGCTGTCATAAACTCTTCTCGATCTTTACCGAATTGGGCAGCAGTGATGGACGACTCCATAATATTTCTAGCTTCAGTTGTATTACCAGCTATATGTCCAAATATTTCATTCAAAGAGCCCAGTCTTTCTCTTAATTGCTCTTCTGCTACCACTAAGAGAGCTTCGTTTGCTTCAAACTGTTGTTCTAACCTTGCAGCTTCTCTCTCTAGTCTTGCTCTTTCATCTTTCGCATCAGAAAGAAGTTTCGCTTGTTTATTTTTTTCATTACGAAATTCGCTTTCCCTGTTTCTTTGCTGTCTAGTATCTGCAAATTGACCTTGCCTTACTATTTCTAGAAGCTCTTGAGGATTGGAAGGTGTTGCTGCTTCTTCTTCGCCATCTTCTGTATAGGCAATCGAAGATACAAGACCAAAGCTAATAATAAATATAAAAAGTTTAATTTTGTTCATTTTAGTTAACCTCCGTAGGTGCTGGTAAAGGTAGTTCCATTAAATCGACAGTAGCCAATTTATTTGCGATTCTTAAACCTCTTCGAGTTGGGTTTCTATAGCTGTTATCGAGCTCAACCCAAGACCTTGTTTCGTTGTTCCACGCATGAGTTTGAGTCTCATCAGCTGTCTGGAAAACCATTGCCAATCTTCCTACTCTCAAGATATTACCTTCTCTTAATTCACCATCAATTATGATGCTGTCTTTGTAGGCATCTAGCTTTCTACCGTACTCAGCTTCTACATTAAATGCCTCTAACACCTGTCTTAATCCCTCAGCAGGAGACACGGTTGGATTATCTAAAGCAGCCTTCGCAAAGGCTATACGTTCTTTTCTCTCAGATAGGTGGAATGGCAAATCAAGCTCAATTGAAGTCTCTACGCCCGCAAGCATTCTTCTGGTAAAAGGAGGGATCTGCCTTTGCATTATTTGTGCTTCCTTCATTGTTTTATCAATTTCTTTCAGTCTTTCTTCTTGACGTTGAATCTGCTGTTTCATTTGAGCGTTGTAGACCCTTAAACCTTCTATCTGCTTACTTACTGTTTTAAACTCACTAACAATTACAGATGTCTGATCATCCATTTCATCAATTTTTGATTGAGATGTTTTTTCTGCAACCTGTCTAGCCTGGCCAACATCTAAAAGAGGTTGAATCTGATCACTAAACACAAGGCCAGAAACTGAAATTCCAGCCAGCATGAAAACAAATTTACAAAGACGCGTCATAGCTATCTCCTAACTTTTCTAATTCTTATAAAATATATTCGTATAGTAGATGAAATTCAGCTGCTTTTCAGCAACATTCTTTCACCTTCCCCAAGACGAACGGGTAAACTATAGAGACAAATAAGTTTCAATGCAATGCCAAAAAAAAACTAGGAGCCTGAGATATAGAAGATGTCAAACATTGAATTCTTAACAATTCTTTACTTTATTAATACTTTGGTTTTAATCAGCCTTATCTCAAGGAGTGTTTCTAGAAAAAGTCCAAGGTTTTTTCTAAAATTTTTTTTCTCATCGATCCTGGCATCTATATTGACAGGTTCAATCTTGAAGGGTTTTATGCTCATATCTGAGTTTTCTAACAGACAATTACTAGCAAATACCATGCTTTTTATATGGTGTATTAAATCAATGTTCTCCTATAGATCTATAAAAGTCATACTATTATCCAATTTCCTTGAAGTGCTTAGAGTCGAAATTGCCAGCAAGAATATTTTTAGAATTTTTAGACATATCCTTAAATTATCCCTCTTTCAATTTATTTGCTTTAGTTCTTTTATATCAACTAACTACTTATCAGGAGCTTCGCATTTAAATTATTTAGATTTACTTGGTTTAGTAATATGCCTTTTAGGCATCACTCTCGAGCTTAAAAGCGAGAAACATCTAAAAACTCTCTCTTTTAAAAAGACTAGAATAGTTAGTACAGGGCCATGGGCAGTAAGTAGACATCCAAATCTAATTGGGATATTTCTGTTCTTTCTAGGTATCCAAGTTATTGCTTTTAGTGCGATCAGCTCTTTGTGGTCTATTTTTGGATTTTTATTGCTTACCTTTATAATTTTCCAAAATATATTACCTAAAATAGAAAAGAATCTTTTATTGAAACTCACTGAATACAAGACTTATACAGAAACCGTTCCTAAAATATTTTATTTTAAATAAATGATACAAAAATTTATCCCCCATCTTTTAATAACGTTTTTAATTGGGCTCTTGGCAGATAGTAGAAATTATTTTTTAAAAAATTTTTTAATAAAAACATTTTTGAGAATTTATAAGCCAAATCTTGAAGAGGCAATTTACTCAGATATAAATAAATATCATTCCTATAATGATTTTTTTACAAGGAGACTAAAGAATAGAGAAGTATATGAATCAAGCAATAGCTTTATCTCGCCGGTTGATGGAGAAATAGTTGATCATGGCTTTGTGGATAAGCAACAACTTATTCAAGCCAAAAAATATCGCTACCCCCTGGATGAGCTCATTGGAAAAGATAGCGTGAATAAATACAGGGATGGATACTTCATGACTATTTATTTGGCACCTACCGATTACCATAGAATTCATTGTCCCCTTAAAGGTAAGATTATTTCATCCATGCATTTAGGCAAGTCCCTCTATAGTGTCAATAAAAATGCCCAGGAAACCATACCTAAGCTTTATATTAAGAATGAAAGATCCGTATTGCATATTAACTCGGCTATGATGAACTATGCATTGGTATCCGTTGGCGCCTCAGTTGTTGGAAGTATTGTCCCATTTTGGAATTCTAAGCCAGCACATTCAAGACATGACCTTATAGAGGAATGGAATATTGGCCCAAAAGAAGAAGAATGCAATGTCGAAATTGGAGACGAATTAGCCCACTTTAGAATGGGATCAACTGTGATATTAATTTTTGAAGATTCAAAGAAATTAGATTTAGATTCCTTGAACGAAAATAAGCGAGTAAAATTTGGTTCTAAACTAATTTCACTTAAAAACTTATAGGCACTAACTTGGTAACTTATTCAACTAGCGATTTCAAAGTCGGACTAAAAATAATCATTGATAATGATCCTTGCGTGATCATCGATGAAGAATTCAATAAGCCTGGTAAAGGCCAGGCCTTTAGTAAGATAAAATTTAGAAACTATCTGACTGGCAGAGTTGGAGAAAAAACATGCAAGGTTGGAGAATCTCTTGAAGCTGCTGATGTTACGGAACTTGATATGCAATTTCTCTATAGTGATGGAAATACTTGGTACTTTATGCATCCAGATACCTACGAACAGATTCCCGTAAATACGGAAATGGTTGGAGAACTCAACAAATGGGTGACAGAAGAAGATATCTGTAAGGTACTGTCGTGGAATGATAGTCCTATTTCAGTGGCAGCTCCTACTTTTGTAGATTTAGAAATTACACAAACTGATCCGGGAGTTAAAGGCGATACTGCGACTGGAGGTTCTAAACCAGCAACCGTCTCTACTGGTGCAATTATAAAGGTTCCACTATTTGTATCAGAAGGTGAAATAGTCACTATCGATACAAGAAACGGCGAATATCAGGGTCGTAAATAATTTTCCAAATGAAAGAAAAGATTCAAGAAAATCTTGTAAAGATACTAGATAACTTATATGGAAAAGAACTAAGAATTGACGAGCTCTCCGTCACTCTTCAAGAAAATAGCGACAAGAATCATGGTGATTTAGCATCCAATATAGCGCTTATCCTCGCTAAGCCTCTGAAAACTAATCCTCAAATTATAGCCAATACCATAAAGGATGCATTTATTAATGATGAAGATTTAATCAAAGTAGAAGTGGCAGGTCCCGGATTTATAAATTTTTTCTTATCAACAAAAACACACAACGAAGTACTTAAGCAAATCTTTAAAGAAAAAGATTCTTATGGAAAATCTGAACCAAATAATCAAACTGTTTTAATAGAGTATGTCTCTAGTAATCCCACGGGACCTTTGCATGTAGGACATGGCCGTGGGGCGGTTTTTGGATCTGTGCTTGCCAACCTTTTAAGGGAAGCAGGATTTAAGGTTGACGAGGAGTACTATATCAACGACTTTGGAAGACAAATGAATATATTGGCCGCTAGTCTATGGTTAAGATATGCGCAGCTCTTTAACAACGAAATAAACATGATAAAAAATGGCTATCAGGGAGAATATCTAATCTCAATTGCTGATAGCCTAAAACAGATTCAATCAGATAAATTTTATTCTTCTCAAGAGGAAGTAAGTATTTTGATCGACCCTGAAAAAGATGAAGATGAGGCATTTACAGATAAAATAGTAGAAGCTATTCATTCAATGCTCGGTGAAGATTTTTTCTTTTTAAGAAATTTTGCCCTAGAAGAGATATTAAAAATAATTAAAAAAGATTTACTAGATTTTGGTGTTAATCATAACTATTGGTTTTCAGAGTCTTCGCTTTATGAACCCGATGGCTCCGTTAAGAGTAAAGTCGATAAGTCAATTGAAGAACTTAGTTCTCTCGGTTTTGTTTATGAAAAAGAGGATGCAGTCTGGTTTAGATCGTCAGATTTTGGAGACGACAAAGACAGGGTGCTGAAAAGAAGTAACGGAGAACATACTTATTTTGCATCTGATGTAGCTTATCATAGTGATAAATATGACAGGGGTTACGATAGAGTAATTAATATTTGGGGTTCAGATCATCATGGTTACACCCCGCGAGTGAATGCGGCCATGGAAGCAAGCAATAGGGATATTAAGAAGCTTGAAGTAGTCTATATTCAGTTTGCAAATCTAATCAGGGCTGGGGAAAAAGTGACCATGTCGACTAGAAGTGGAGAATTCATAACCCTCAAAGAACTTATGGATGAAGTAACAACTGAAGCTGCTAGATTCTTCTATATCAACAGAAAAGCGGACCAGCATTTAGACTTTGATCTAGATCTTGCTAAAGAACAATCAAAAGACAATCCTCTCTACTACATACAATATGCTCATGCACGTATATGTAGTGTCTTAAAGAAATCTAATACTATGATTAAGGATTTAATTGACTCTGATTTATCATTATTAGACCTAGAAAAAGAAGTTGAAATACAAAAGATCTTAAAACAATATCCAAGTGTTGTAGAACGCGCTGCTAAATCTAGCGAACCTCATCTTATTTGCTACTATTTAAAGGATTTAGCAGGACTTTTTCATAGCTACTACAATAGTGAGAAATTTATAGTAGAAGATGAGAAGTTGATGAATTCAAGATTATTCCTACTTAACGGTATCAAGCAAGTGCTTCTGAACGGTCTCTTGGTTCTAGGCATCAATGCTCCAGACGAAATGTGAATCTGTGATATCAAAAAATATATTAAAAGTTAACTCAGAAATAAATAGTATTTGCGAGAAGGCAGGTAGGGATCCAAGTAAAATCACTGTTCTTGGTGCAAGCAAGTCCCAATCTATTGAAAAAATTAGAGAAGCTTATATTTCAGGCATAAATCATTTTGGAGAGAACTACCTACAAGAAGCCGAATCTAAGATAGATTCTATTGGAGGAGATGTAACCTGGCATTTTATTGGCTCAATACAATCACGTAAGGCAAAAAAAATAGCAGAGATCTTCGATTGGGCTCATGCAGTAGATAGTATAAAAATTGCTAAAAAACTTCATGATGCAAGGCCACACTACAAAAATGCATTAAAAGTTTGTATCCAATTGAATATTGATAAAGAAACCTCTAAATCAGGCGTTGAACTGAAGGAGATTGAAAATATTTTTTTTGAGATCAAGGATTTTAAAAATTTAGAAATCAAAGGCTTGATGGTAATACCCAGGCCCAGAGATTCTGTCCAAGAACAACAAAAGGTTTTTAGGGAAGTCAAAGAAATCTTCGATTCACTTAACCAAAAGGGCATGAATATGAATACACTATCGATGGGAATGTCTTCAGATTACGGTATTGCAATTAAAGAAGGGTCTACAATGATAAGAATAGGTACAGGAATCTTTGGTCAAAGAAAATGAACGATTTAAATAAAAGAGTCGGATTTATTGGAGCTGGTAATATGGCTACCGCCCTCATATCTGGACTAATCAATAGCAAATATGAACCTTTAAAGATTATTGCCTCCTCTCCTGAGGCACAACATCTTCAAAAACTAGAAAAGGACTTTGGGATCCAAGTAACCGAAAACAACATCGAAGTTATAAAAAATACCGACATTATCATCTTGGCCGTTAAACCAAATATTATTGAAGATGTAGTAAATGAAATCAGTGACAGTATCAATCACGAAAATCATTTAGTCATTTCTATCGCAGCAGGAATAAAGATTGAAAAAATAGCAGCATTAATGAGTTCTAAACAAAAAATTATAAGGGCAATGCCGAATACACCTGCAAGCATAATGGAAGGCGTTACCGCATTATGTTCAAATAAATTTATTAAACCTGAAGATATAACCGACGCCAGAATTCTTTTTGAATGTGTTGGAAAAGTCTCAGAAATTAAAGAAAATAATATAGATATTTTTACGGCTCTAATTGGTTCCGGGCCTGCATATATTTTTTATCTCATAGAGTCTATGCTTGAATCCTCAAAAAATTTAGAACTCTCTGAGGAAGAAAAAGTAAACTTAATATCTTCTATGATCGCAGGTTCGGCCAACTTGGCAAATAGCTCAATCGATGCGCCTCATGTATTAAGAAAAAAGGTGACTTCACCTGGCGGTGTTACGGAAAAAGCAATTGAGGGATTTGAAAAACGTAAATTGAAAGAAATAATAAAATTATCTATGGATGAAGCTGAAAAAAAATCTATAGAACTAGGAGATAATTAATGTCGGAAGCTACATTATTCTTATTTAAAGCCTTGATGGATATTTTCACGATAGGTGTAGTTTTTAATTTCTTATTTAGATTATTAAAAGTTGATTACTACAATCCATTAGTTCAAGGAATTATCAAGGCCGTTGATCTTCCTAGTCAATTCCTGCGTTCCTTCATAAAACCTTTCCGCAATCTAGACTTTGCATCTTTTTTAGTTGCTATTTTTATTCAAGCTGGAGCCTTTTACGCTGCCGCAATGACAGGTTCTATTGATTATGTGCCTTCGAAAATTTTGGTCTGGTCGGCTTACTCTGTAATGCTTTTGACCTTTAAAATGGTCTGGTGGATTTTATTAGGAGGAATCATTGTGAGTTTTGTAGCGGGTACTAATTTTCATCCAGCAATAGTTCTTATAAGGCAGATGTCTGACCAAATGTTTAAACCGTTTAGGTTATTATTACCTCCAATGGGAGGATTAGATTTTTCGCCAATCTTTGCTTTTATTGCTCTCAACTTCTTACAGGTACTATTTGTTCAATTTGCAATAGAGTCAGGATTACCAGTATGGCTCTCTGTTGGATTCTAACGATTGTTCAAATATAATAAATCTTTCGCCGATTTGTCATAGCTTGCGGGCGTTTAATTGAAATACAGCTAATGCATTTAATTAAACCTTCTTAGCGTCAGCAAAAAGGTTTAATTATGAGTAACTCACTAGAAGCAATAGAAGTAAACAAGATCACCCTTGACGGTAAACTGGAGCTTGAATGTGGTCAGGATATTGAAAACATTGACCTAGTTTATGAGACCTATGGAACCTTAAATTCTGATGCTTCAAATGCTATTCTTATCTGTCATGCCCTCAGTGGCAATCATCATGCTGCGGGCACATACCAAAACGAAGAAAGACCAGGTTGGTGGGATGCTCTTATAGGACCTGAAAAAGCTATCAATACAAATAAATTCTTTGTTGTCTGTCCTAATAATATTGGCGGGTGTCATGGCTCTACGGGACCTTCGTCAATTAATAAACAAACAGGAAAATCATATGGGCCTGATTTTCCAATCATTACAGTGGCAGACTGGGTTAGATGCCAAAGTATGCTCTCTGATTCTCTTGGTATAAAAGTATGGCATGCCGTGATTGGTGGAAGTCTTGGTGGTATGCAGGCATTGGAATGGTCATGTCTTTTTCCTAAAAGGATCAAGAAAGCCGGAATCATAGCCGCAGCTCCAAAGCTAAGCGCTCAAAATATAGCCTTCAATGAGGTCGCTAGGCAAGCAATAGTAAATGATCCTGACTTTGTTTCTGGAAGATACTTAGATGTTGGTAAATCTCCTAAGCAAGGTCTAAAACTTGCAAGAATGATTGGTCATATCACCTATTTATCTGAAGAAGCCATGAGGAATAAATTTGGAAGAGAGCTTAAAGAGGGCAAGTTAAAATTTGGATTTGATGCTGAATTTGAAGTAGAAAGCTATCTAAGATATCAAGGTGATGTGTTTTCAGAATCATTTGATGCGAATACTTACCTGCTTATGACCAAAATCCTAGATTATTTTGATCCTGCTGATAAATTTGAAGGGAAGTTAGATAAAGCATTTAAAGAAATAGAAGCTCAGTTATTAATAGTCTCTTTTTCTACTGACTGGAGATTTTCTCCTGAAAGATCTAAAGAAATAGTTAATGCCCTTATTAAAGCAAAAAAGGATGTTAGTTACATGGAGATTGATAGCCCTCATGGTCATGATTCATTCTTATTTGCTGATAAGGAGTATGTAAATGGCCTTTCCTCATTCTTAGAAAATTAAATGGATACTTTAGAAGTTATTAAAAACTGGGTAAAAAGGGATTCTGAGATTCTAGACCTTGGCTGTGGAAAAGGAGAAATCCTGAAAATATTGTCAGAAGAACTCAATACAACCTCATTAGGAATAGAAATTAACCAAGAAAATATAACTCTTTGTATCCAATCTGGGCTTAATGTCATTCAACAAAACATAGATGAAGGATTAAGCAACTTTGGAGATAAAAGTTTTGATACGGTAATTATGAGCCAGACTATTCAGGTGCTTAGAGAGCCTAAAAAAGCTTTACTTGAGGTCACCCGAATAGGCAAAGAATGTATTGTGACAATTCCAAACTTTGGATATTGGTCTACCAGACTAAATTTACTTGTCTCAGGGAAAATGCCCGTCACTGGATCATTACCAAATGCATGGCATGACACACCTAATATTCATCTGTGCACTATTAAAGACTTCGAATTACTTTGCATTGAATGCGGCATAAATATAATCGAAAAAAGATTTTTTGATAGCTCCGGGATAGAAAACTCCTTGACTAGGCTTCTACCTAATCTCTTTGGGTCTACTGCTATGTATAAAATTTCTAAATGAAGATTGCCATTGCTACAAAAAATTCAGGTAAGTTAAAAGAGTTTCAACAGCTTGCGAAAAATACAAATTTTGAGCTCATCCCTATACCGGAGAGTATTTCAGAACTCCCTCCAGAGACTGGGAAAACATTTTATGAAAATGCCCTTATCAAGGCTAAATTTATTTCTAATGCTTTAGAAATACCGGCTATTGGAGATGACTCAGGACTAGAGGTAGATGCTCTAAACGGAGGGCCAGGTATCTATTCAGCCAGATATTCTGAATCAGGTGAAGATAAAGATAATTGCTTAAAACTTCTTAAAAATATGACAGGCCTTGAATCAGAGTTTAGGGATGCAAGATTCAAGTGTTGCTTAGTTGGTTTCTTTGAAGGAAAAATTATTAAAAGCTTTGGAGCTTTAGAAGGGAGAATTTCTGAAGGTTTTAAAGGAGATAAAGGATTTGGATATGATCCAATTTTTATTACCCAAAATGGAATGCATCTTGCCGAGCTTGAGAAAGAGGAGAAAAATGCCATATCACACAGATCCTTGGCTTTCAGGGAACTATTAAAGGATTTGTCGAAACTAACTAACTAATTTTCTTTAGGATAATTTTTTTTAAATCTCTTTGGGCTTTCAATGCCTTCTTCTCAAAAGAAGTTATTGGTATTTCCTTTAAAACCGGCGTGAGCTCACTTTCATCTAGTGTTAGCCAGTTTTTGTCATCTAGAAGAATTTTACTGGACTCTTGATAATAATGACTCCAATCGGTCTTAAAATAAAAAATTCCATTTTTTTTCAACTTACTGTGAATCAAATTTAAGAAATCTGCTTGAAATAATCTCCTTTTATGATGCTTACGCTTGGGCCAAGGATCGGGATAAAACATCAACACAAGATCAAATGAATCATCAGAAATTGTTTCTTCCAAAAAGGGGGCAATATCACTGTTAAGAATTTTAATATTATTTAGACCCTCCTCATTTGATTTACTTAGAGTTGATCCAATTCCCGCAAGATATACTTCAGCACCTAAAACAGAACTCTCAGGCATATTCTTAGCTAAGTAAGTTGTTGTCTCCCCAGCTCCAAACCCTATATCTAAGACGGAAGATCTATTGAGCAGAAATTTATTAATATCTTCTTTAGTGCTTAAAACATATTGGTCCCAGAGAGTTTCTATAGCCTGTTTTTGATTAGCTGTTATGCGGCCTTTTCTAAGGACAAAGCTTTTCAGGCGATCTCGAGTAAACACCCTACTCTTCTGCTGAGAAAGATTGCTTAACTTTTTTCATTGCATTTTTTTCTATTTGGCGTACTCGCTCAGCAGAAATATCATATTTTTCTGCAAGCTCATGAAGCGTTAATTTTTCATCTGCAAGCCATCTATCTTGTAAAATATCCCTACTTCTATCATCAAGCTGATTAATGGCCTCGTAAAGCAAGGTTGCATTGTTTTCATCAAAACTTTCTTTTTCAAATATATCCGCGGGATCAGCCTCTTTGTCTTCTAAATACTGAGAAGGAGAAAAAGCGGCCTCGTCATCATCTGAATCAGACAGAGGATCAAAAGACATATCTATTCCGCTAAGTCTTTTCTCCATTTCTCTGACCTCAGAAGGTTTAACGCCTAAGTCTTTGGCCATAGCTTCAACTTCTTCCTCTGTTAACCACCCCAGTCCTTTCTTTTTACTTCTTAAGTTAAAGAAAAGTTTCCTTTGAGCCTTAGTGGTAGCGATTTTTACAATTTTCCAATTTTTAAGGACATACTCATGCATTTCTGCTTTGACCCAATGAACTGCAAATGACACCAACCTAACACCCATTTCTGGATTGAACTTTCTTATCGCTTTCATTAAACCTACATTGCCTTCTTGGATAAGATCAGACTCTGGAAGTCCATATCCAGAATATGTTTTAGCTATGTAAATAACAAATCGTAAATGTGCTAAAACTAGCTTTCTAGCAGCATCTAAGTCATTTCTATAGTACAAATCCTCGGCAAGCTTTCTTTCTTCTTCTGGAGTAAGTATTCCAATGCTATGCACTGAATTTATATAAGCCTGAAGATCTCCTCCAGGGGATAATGCCTCCATTTCTTGGAGCTCTGTACCAACAGAATTTTCACTTTTTAGGACTTTTTTAGGCATAATCAATGCGAATTTTACATTTTTAGCTAATATTGGTGCAAATTTAGTCAAAAAATTAAATAGTTAGCAAAATGCTAATTGTGTTTATAAGTAAGAAAAATATGAAAGCAATCAAAGTAATAGAAGATAATTTGGTGATATCAGAAACTCCAGTCCCTCTTCCAGGGGATGATGAAGTCTTAATTAAAGTAAAAGCTGCAGGAATTAATAGGGCTGATATCGCACAAAGAAAAGGCCTATACCCTCCTCCACCTGGAGCAAGCGAGATATTAGGTCTCGAATGCAGTGGAATAATAGAATCTGTTGGAAAGAATGTTTCAGCTAGGCAGCCTGGAGATGAAGTAATTGCATTACTGGGTGGTGGTGGATATGGAGAGTATGTGACCTGTCCTCAATTTCATACCTTGTATAAACCAGCCAATCTAAATTGGGTTGAAGCAGCTTCTATTCCAGAAGTCTATGCCACTTGCTGGCTAAATCTCTTCATGGAGGCGTCAATGAAAGAAGGAGATAAAGTAGTCTTTCATGCCGGTGCAAGTGGAATTGGAACCGCCGGAATACAATTAGCGAAAGCATTCGGATGTGAGAGTTTTGTTAGCGCTGGATCAAAAAATAAAATAGATATGTGTATTAATTTAGGTGCTTCTGATGGCGAAGTGAGATCAAGAGACATCTTCTCCAAGATCAAATCATGGGCTCCTGATGGAGTTGATATAATTCTTGATCCTGTGGGAGCAGAATACTTTGAGAGCAACTTAAATGTTCTTGGAATAGAGGGTAGATTGGTAATAATTGGTTTGATGAGCGGAGCTAAGACTAGCCTTAACTTAGGGCATTTAATGATCAAAAGACAGAGGATTATAGGGTCAACGATTAGAGCAAGAAATGTGGAAACTAAGAATATCGTAATGGAAGAATTATCACAAAAAGTATTACCTCTTTTTAAGTCGGGCGAGCTTATCCCCATTATTCACTCAACATACCCTTTGTCTGAGTCTGAAAAGGCCCATGAAATTATGGAAGCAAATGAAAATATAGGGAAAATTATTCTAACTTTAGATTAACTTGTTAAATATCATTTGCCAGGGGTAGAACTTATCTCCTGCGCAAAAAAATAATGGATTCTTCTTCTCAGAATTGAATTCATATCTTAAAACCTCGCCACTCAGATCTGATACTATTCCGCCAGCTGCTTCAACAACAGCTTGTCCTGCTGCAATATCCCATTGATAGGTAGGCCCTAGTCTGTTGTAAATATCAGCTTCACCTTCAGCAACTCTGCATAGCTTTAACGAACTTCCAGCGGGTAACTCTTGGACACTATTAAATTCCTCTTTGCATAAATCTATAAACAGCTGATCTTTTTCGCTTTTGTGGCTTTTGCTTACCGTTACAAGACAAAATTCCTGCAATTGTTTTCTGGAGGCTATCTTCGATTTCTTTTTATTGATTATTTTATAAGCCTGATCGGAAAACCCTACAAAAGTTTCATCGATTGCAGGAGCTGCTACAACACCAAGAATAGGTATTCCGTTTTCAACTAGAGCCACATTAACCGTAAATTCTCCATTTCTATTGATAAATTCCTTTGTCCCATCGAGAGGATCAATTAACCAAAATAGATCTGAATTATTATTGTAACTATCCCCCTCCTCGGACAATATAGGAATATCATCATCAATTAATTTTAAAGAGGTTGAGAGGACTTCATGAGAAACCTTGTCTGCAAGAGTTACCGGAGATCCGTCACTTTTATCAATAATATCAAAATCATTTAAGTTATATATTTCCATAACTTTTAATGAAGCAGCATTAACTGCTTCAATTACAGAATCTGAGATTTTTTTTAATTTTAAAACTTCCATTTCTTGAAACTATCTTTTCTTCTACAATACAACATTCTGTTATCAGATAAAAAAATAATATGGAAAACAAAGACAAGTTAATAGAGAGCGTGCAAGAGTTAAAGCAGGGATTGAATCTTCTTAGCAGAGAAAGAAAGGTGGTCATGCCTCATAATAAGACCTTTGATCATGTGGATAAACTAATAACAAAAGTTGAAGAAATTATAGATTTAGCAGAAAATAGCTGAGCAATTTAAAGGAGATCGGAATGGAATACACATGCTTTGATTTAGATATAAAAGATAAAATAGCACACATAAAAATGTCTAGACCAGACGAGTTCAACTCCATGAATAAGGCTTTTTGGTCAGAATTACCTCATTTGATTGAAGATATTTCAGACAATGCTTCGGCAAGAGTTATAGTTCTTTCGGGAGAAGGGAAACATTTTTGCGCTGGCATGGATCTAGCTAATTTTTCGCCTTCAGACAAACAACCCAACGCACACATGGGAATGAGAAAGGAGTCAGGATACAGAGTAACTCTAGACCTTCAGCACACCATCACATGTCTTGAAAAAGCAAGAGTTCCAGTCATTGCGGCGGTGCAAGGTGCATGTGTAGGTGGTGGTGTTGATCTGGCAACTGCTACTGATATGAGATATTGCACAAAAGATGCTTTTTTCTGCATTCAAGAGATCAATATAGGAATGGCAGCAGACGTGGGTACACTTCAAAGAATACCAAGATTGATACCTGAAGGCGTAGTTAGAGAGTTGGCATATACTGGCAGAAGATTTCTTCCAGAGGAAGCCATGAAACATGGATTGATAAATGAAATCTTTGAAACTAAAGAGGATATGATGGAAAAAGTTATGCAAATAGCTAAAGATATTGCCTCTAAAGGTCCTCTTGCTATAGCAGGAACAAAAGAATCATTAAATTACGGTAGAGACCACTCAATCGAAGAATCTTTAAACCACATAGCACTCTGGAATACAGCCGTAGGCATAAGCGACGAAATGTCTGTGGCCTTTAAAGCCAAGGCTGAAAACACAGAACCTGTCTTTGAAGACATGCTTCCTAGAAGAAAATATCTAGATGGAGAGGTGGGAGTTTAGTTTTTTCTTAAGAAAACTGGTGTATTTTCTTTAGAATCCTTTTCGCTGTAACTATATCCGTCAAGGTCGAAGCCTAGCAATTCTTCGGCTTTCTTAACCTTGTTTTGGATAATATATCTTGTCATTGATCCTCGGGCTTTCTTGGCGAAAAAGCTGATAATTTTATACTTTCCGTTCTTATAATCCTTAAATACTGGACTTATTACTGGTAAGTTAAGTTCATTCGGTTTCAATACAGAGAAATATTCGACAGAAGCAAGATTTACAACCGCTTTAGATCTATTTTCAATACCTAGGTTATTAAGCGAATTTGTTACTTTTGATCCCCAAAACTCATATAGATTATCACCACGCTTATTTTTCATCTTGGTACCCATTTCAAGCCTGTACGGGTACATTAAATCCAAGGGTTTCAACATGCCGTAAAGTCCAGATAGGATGCAAAGGTTTTTTTGAGCATACTTTATTTCCGATTCTGAAAGAGATGATGCTTCTAGTCCTTGATAAACATCTCCTTTAAACGCGAAAATAGCTTGTCTTGCGCTATCACTAAGTTTTGTTGGTTTAACCCAGTTCATATTTCTTTCAAAATTAAGAAGGGATAATTTTTCACTCAAACCCATTAAAGAAGCAAGATCTTCTGGACTTTTTTTCTGCAACTCTTCAACAAGAAGATTACTATCAGATAAATGAGAAGCTATTGAGAATTCTTTTACTTTTAGCTCAGACTCATAGTCTAAAGTCTTTGCAGGTGAAACAAGAATAAGCATAAACTACAGGCCAAGAACTAACTTGGCCATAATATTTCTTTGAATCTCATTGGAACCAGCATAAATACTAGCCTTCCTATAATTGAAATACCTTGGTGCAGCAGTGTTGGCGAACCTACTTCCTATCGGAGGTTCATTATGTCCAATTTCAGGGCCAGGGTTATTAAAAGGAATTCCGTAATATCCAACTAATTCAACAGCTAATTCGGTTATAGCTTGTCCTATTTCGGTTCCTCTTGTTTTTAGAAGAGATGACTCTGGTCCTACATTCTGACCGGCAGTTAAGCTACCGAGTATTCTAAGTTCTGTTGCTTCCATAGCGTTGATTTGAATCTCAAGTTTAGCTACTGATTCCACAAAATTAGATTCTTCAGATAATTTACAACCGCTTGCATCTTCGATTGCTGCTTTTGCCTTTATCTGTTGAAGTTGTTGATACAACTCTGAGGAATAGCCATTTCCTCTTTCAAACTCTAGTAAGTATTTAGCATAGGTCCATCCTTTGCCTGCTTCACCAATCAGGTTTTCTTTCGGGACCTTAACATCTTCAAAAAAGACAGTATTAACTTCATGATGTCCGATAGGCGTGTCATCAAGGGTATTAATAGGTTGTACCTCTATTCCCTCAGAATGCATATCGATAAGTAAAAATGAAATACCTTTTTGTCTAATATCTTCTTGGCTTGTTCTAACCAAGCAAAAAATCATATCGGCATGTTGAGCCATAGTTGTCCAAGTTTTTGCACCATTGACTAAATAGTGATCCCCTTTATCTTCTGCTTTTGTTTTTAGTGAAGCCAGATCTGAACCTGAGCCTGGTTCTGAATAACCCTGACACCACCAAACTTTTGAAGAAAGAATATCAGGAAGGTATTTATTCTTTTGTTCATCTGATCCAAAGGCCATAATTACAGGAGCAACCATTGAGATTCCAAATGCAGTGAAGCCAGGAGCTCTTGCTGCAGCCATCTCTTTGCTAAAAATGTATTTTTGAGAAGCAGAGAAAGAAGCACCCCCATATTCTTTAGGCCAGTTGATGCCCGCCCAGCCTTTTGAAAAAAGTGCTTGCTGCCATTGTACGTGTTCTTCTTTAGTTAAATGACCATTTGGAGAGTTGACATATCTCTCTTTCATATCAGACGGATAGTTTTCTTTTATCCAGTCCTTAACTTCCTTTTGAAAATCTAGTTCTTCTTGTGTAAATTGTAAGTTCATATATACCTCTCTGTAATTATAATTCATATTAGCATTAACAAAAATAGATTCACCTTGGAAAGAATTAGTAAAACCTTAGATAGCTTCTCTGAAATGACTGGAAAAATCTGCTCATGGTTTGTGGCTATGATGGTAGTCGTGACTTGTATTGTGGTCATCATGAGATATGGATTAAATATGGGGTCTGTTCTTTTACAAGATGTCGTCTTGTATCTTCATGGTAGCCTTTTTTTATTAGGCTCTGCATTTGCTCTAAAAAGAGGTGCTCACGTGAGAGTAGATATCTTTTATAGAAACTTCTCTGAATCAAGAAAAGCGCTCGTTGATCTTTTGGGTAATATTATTTTTCTTCAACCAGTCTGTTGGACCATACTTCTGTACTCTTGGGGATATGTAGAATTTTCCTGGAGAATAATGGAAGTTTCTCCAGAACCAGATGGGCTTCCATTTGTATTCATTCAAAAATCATTATTGATTGCTGTAGCTTTATTGTTAGGTCTGCAAAGTCTTTCTGAAATCATAAAATCTTTACTGACAATTAAGCATGGTTGAATTTATACCTCTATTAATGTTCGGGGTGATCTGCATTGTTCTTCTTGCGGGCTTTCCTGTTGCTTTTTCTCTTGCAGGTACAGCTCTTATATTTGCTGGTATAGGGGTTTTAACAGGTACATTTGAGGGTGCTTTCTTAGGTGCAATACCCAACAGACTGTATGGAGACATGACCAATATGACGTTAGTGGCAGTTCCTTTATTTGTTTTTATGGGCGTACTGCTTGAGAAATCTAACTTAGCTCAAGACTTACTTAGCAATATGGCTGAGGTCATAGGTGGCTTTAGAGGTAGCCTAGCTTTATCGGTGATTTTTGTTGGTACTCTTATAGCGGCGAGCACCGGAATCGTAGGGGCTACAGTGATTGCAATGGGGCTAATATCTTTGCCTATTATGCTATCCAGGCAATACGACCCGAGTCTTGCGGCAGGAACAATTTGTGCTACTGGTACTTTAGGACAAATCATCCCGCCATCTATTGCACTTGTAATTTTAGGTGATGTTCTTTCAGCTGCTTATCAGCAGTCTCAGTTAAGTATTGGAAATTTTTCAGCTCGAACAGTTTCGGTTGGAGATTTATTTATGGGCGCAATTGTTCCCGGACTAATTCTTGTCTTCTGTTATGCCCTATATGTAGTTATAAGAGCATACATCTCTCCTCAAATGGCTCCAGCACAAGAAGTTACAATGGTATCCGGCAGATGGAAAATAATGCTTTCCTCCTTATTACCTCCGTTCGTCTTAATTTCATCCGTACTAGGATCAATACTTCTTGGTATAGCAACACCTACTGAGGCTGCAGGAGTTGGCGCTTTTGGTGCAGTCTTGTTAGCTGTTAGCAAAAGTAGTTTAACCATAAAGAACCTTACAGATGCTGTTGAAACAACCACAGAAATTACAGCGATGGTATTTATGATACTTCTTGGTTCTTCAATTTTTTCACTGGTTTTTAGAGGTTTTGGAGGCGATGATCTGATAACAGGAATATTTACAGAGTTGCCAGGAGGTGCCTTTGGAGCTGTTTTGGTTGTGATGATCATCATCTTCTTACTTGGATTTATCTTAGACTTTATTCAGATCACTTTAGTTGTTGTGCCCATTGTAGGACCTGCATTACTCATGCTGGGAGTGGATCCCATATGGCTGGGCATAATGATAGCCATCAATCTTCAAACATCATTTCTTACACCACCATTTGGATTTGCTCTTTTTTACTTGAGAGGAGTTGCTCCGGACAGTCTTGCAACAAAGGATATTTATAGAGGGGTTATTCCTTTTATCTTAATCCAGGTAGGAGTTCTTATTGCCTTAGCTTTATTTCCTGATCTTGTTACTGCCCTTCCTAGAGCTGTATATGGCAGTTAGCTGTCAATGAGATGGGCAATTTTATCTGCCCTGTAAGAAGACCTTACCATAGGGCCTGCAGCTACTTCCAAGAAACCCACTTTATTTGCTAAGTCTTTAAAGTAATTAAACTCATCCGGTGAATACCATTTCTCAACTGGTAAATGGTTTATGGTTGGCCTCATGTATTGACCAAGAGTCAGGACATCTACTCCTGCACTTTTAATATCATAGAAAGCGGTTAGTATTTCGTTTTCATTTTCACCTAAACCTAACATCAAACTGGTCTTAGTAATAATTTTTGAAGAATATTCTTTTGCAGAAGACAAAACATCTAAGGTTTGGCCATATCCTGCTCGTGGATCTCTCACTTTTTTAGTTAATCTCTCAACAGTTTCTAGATTTTGTGCAAAGACGTCTAAATTAGAATCAATAATTACTTCTATGGATTTTTTATTTCCCAAAAAATCAGGAACCAATGCCTCAATCATCACCTTGGGGGATTTTTCTTTAATTGCTTTTACAGTTTCAGAAAAATGATTTGCCCCTCCATCACTTAAATCATCTCTATTAACGGAAGTTAATACTGCATATTTTAAATTCATATGAGAGATGGAATTTGCAACCTTTAAAGGCTCTTCTTTGTCTAATAAACCTTTAGGATTGCCAGTATCAACTGCACAGAACTTGCATGCTCGGGTACAAACTGATCCAAGTAACATAAAAGTTGCAGTCCCATGACTCCAACATTCCTGAATATTTGGACACATAGCTTCCTCGCAAACTGTATGCAATTTCTTTTCAGAAACGATGGTTTTAAGTTCTCTATATTTTGGTGAATTTAACGATTTTATTCTAAGCCAAGTAGGCTTTCGTTCTATTGGTATAAGCTTATTAGGATTAGGTTTAATACCATTCTTGATAGCCACAACACCATTTTCTTTGATAGTTTTCGTGGGTATCAGATTTTCCATCAGGCAGCTTGAGTTTGATTAGTTTTTAGTAGATCCATCAAGTCAATCTTGACTTGAGCCATAGTTATCTCTCTAAGGTCTTTTACTTGTATAACCTCTAAGGATTCTATGCCGCAGGTAATTATGTTATCGAATGGCTTTAAGTCCATATCAATATTAAGACTTATACCGTGATAGCAAAAACCTTTTTTTATCTTAAGACCTATAGAGGCTATTTTCTTATGATTAACATAGATTCCTGGTGCGCCTGGTACTCTCTCGCCTTGAATGTCATATCTAGACAATAAATCTATTAATAGACTTTCTATCTCAAAAATTAATTTTTTTGGGCCCCATTTAAGCCTTCGTAAATTTAATAAAAAATAAATTATGAGTTGTCCTGGACCATGATAAGTTACCTCACCACCCCTATCTGTTCTCATTATTGGGATATCATTTTCAGAAATAATATTTCCCTCGAATGCTGCCTGACCTAATGTATAAATAGGATTGTGCTCAAGAAACCATATTTCATCTGGACCTTCATCAGGCCTATCAAAAATAGATTTAGCCATTAATTTCCAAGCCTCATCATAATCAACAAGACCAAGATCTTTTATCTCTGCATTCTTCAATCTAACTCTCGTGTATCTATATAGGCTTTCTCTGAAATTCTATGATAGTTGATTACTTGTTCTTTGAATTCCGTATAGGATTTATAAACCTTCTGAGCCATAGGATCATCTTGAATAAAGTCTTGCATTACATCATCAGTAATTTTCTTAAGCTCTCGCAAAACACTATCGGGAAGTTTTCTAAGGTCAACATTATGCTTGTCTATAAGCTCGGTAAGTGCCTTGTTATTCCTAGCAGTATATTCATCAAGCATCTCCTGATTTGCAGACTTTGCAGCATATTTAATAATCGCCTTTAAGTCTTTAGGTAAAGATTCATAAGCATCCTTATTAATAATAATCTCCAAAGTAGAACCGGGTTCATGCCATCCGGGATAATAATAATAATCGGCTACTTGATGAAACCCAAAAGTGAGATCATTGTAAGGTCCAACCCATTCTGCTGCATCTACAACTCCTTGTTGGAGTGATAAGAATATTTCATTGCCTGGTAAGGTAACTGTTTCCGCTCCTGCACGAGTAAATACCTCGCCTGCTAAACCAGGTATTCTCATTTTTAAACCCTTTAGATCTTTTAAAGAATTTATTTCTTTCTTAAACCATCCTGCCATTTGTACACCAGAATTTCCTCCGGCCAAAGGAATCAAATTAAAAGGAGCATAAGCCTCTTCCCAAAGCTCCATCCCTCCTCCATAGTTTAACCATCCATTCATTTCTTGAGCGGTAAGCCCAAAAGGGACAGCAGTAAAAAACTGAGAAGACTTAACTTTTCCTGTCCAGTAATAGGAGGCACCATGGCCAAGTTGAACATTACCTTGAGAAACAGCATCGAATACGCCAAGTGCCGGTACAAATTCTCCGGCTCCATAAACTTTTATTTGCATCCTTCCACAAGTCATCTCGTTAACGTAATCAGAAAAATTTTCTGGACCCATACCAAGTCCAGGAAAATTCTTTGGCCAGGTAGTCACCATAGTCCACTTGATGGTTTTTTCACCGGTCGAAAAGCATTCCTGATTCTGGACTTGTGGATTTTCAGAACCAGAACAGGCAATAACAATTGTGGTCAACCCTATAACTAATAATCTTTTCATTTTCATTATCTTACTCATATTTGCTGTAGTTTAGCGTAAGAAACCATCAGCCATTTAGTTTTACTATTATCGAAGTTTACCTCTACTCTAGCATTAGCACCTTGCCCTTCATAATTGAGAATAATGCCTTCTCCAAAAGCTTCATGAAGTACCCTCTGACCCAGTTTAAACTCCGTATCGGGAACTTCGCCCGAAGGTTTTTTGGGGACATACTTAGATCTTCTGGGAACATTTCCGCCCGTTCTTACCTCTACAGTCAATTCCTCTGGTATTTCCCTTAAAAATCTTGAAACTGGATTAAAGCTTTCTGAACCATATAAGTTTCTCATCTCAGCATGAGTTACGAATAGCTTTTCCATTGATCTGGTCACTCCGACGTAACACAACCTTCTTTCCTCTTGTAACTGATTAGGATCTTCAATTGATAGTTTATGAGGAAAAAGACCTTCTTCAAATCCGGTTATAAAAACAAGAGGGAATTCTAGTCCCTTAGCTGAATGCAATGTCATGAGCTGTATTGCTGATTCATGTTCTGAAGCCTGAGTTTCGCCGGCATCTAATGCCGCATGATCTATGAACATCTTTAAAGCACTCTCTTCTAATTCTTCAAAAGAGTCAGGTTCGAAGTCTCTGGCTGCTCCAACTAATTCAGATAAATTTTCCACTCTAGTCCTGCCTTTTTCACCTGCTTCCTTTTTGTGATAAGGAATAAGGCCGCTTCTTTCAATAGCAATATCAACGATATCCCTCAACTGCAAATCCTTTGTCTCGTCTTCAAGGGAATCAAAACTAGACATAAAGCCTTGGATTGATTGAGATGCTCTTGGTGTAAGGCCTTCGATATCTATCAATTCCTCACATGACTTCCATAAAGAAATACTTTTTTCAGCTGCTTTGGCTCTAATGATGTCAATCGTCTTAGCCCCTATGCCTCGTGGAGGTATATTAATCACTCTTTCGAATGCTGCATCATCTTCTCTGCCATAGATTAGTCTCAGATAACTCATAGCATTTTTTATTTCTGCTCTTTCATAAAACCTTAATCCGCCATAGATTTTATAAGGCAGAGATTCTCTCAAAATCGCTTCTTCCAAAACTCTGGATTGTGCATTAGACCTATACAAAATAGCTACTTCATCTAAGCTCCTGCCTTGATTTATCCAATTTTGGATACTGCCTACTACATACCTTGCCTCATCATCTTCGTTATAGGCCGAGTAAATAGAAATAGGCTCTCCTTCTTTTTGATCTGTCCATAATTCCTTACCCATCCTTCCTTGGTTATTCTTAATTACTGAGTTTGCAGCATTTAAAATAACCGAAGTAGATCTATAGTTCTGTTCAAGCCTAACTATTTCAGTGTCTTTATAGTCAGTAGTAAATCTATTGATGTTTTCGCTTTTGGCTCCTCGCCATCCATAAATAGATTGATCGTCATCTCCTACAGACATGAAATTTGCTCCTCCATCCGCTAGAAGACGAAGAAATTGATATTGTACTTCGTTTGTATCTTGAAATTCATCGACCAATATATGACTAAATCTTCTTTGATAGTGGCTTAGCACTTCTAGGTTAGTTTTTAATAAAATATATACTCTTAATAGAAGTTCACCAAAATCTACTAGGCTCTCTCGTTCGCAAAGCTCTTCATATGCCTTGTAAACTTCATTCATCTTCTCTACAAAATAATCATCGGATACTTCAACATCTTTAGATCTTCTGCATTCATCTTTTTGCTTATTAATAAACCATTGGATTTGTCTAGGTGGCCACTTAGTATCATCTAGGCCCATAGATTTAACTACTCGCTTTATCACTCTGAACTGATCTTCAGAATCAAGAATAGCAAACTCCTTTCTGAGGCCAGCTTCTTCCCAATGTGTCCTCAATAATCTATGGGAAATACCATGAAAGGTACCACACCAGAAATTTCCCATTTCTTCTTGGACTATATCCTCTATCCTGCCTCGCATTTCTCTTGAAGCTTTGTTTGTAAAAGTTACAGTTAGAATTGAATGTGGGTTAATGTTTTCAGCTTTTATTAACCAAGCAACACGATGAGCTATCACGCGAGTTTTTCCTGACCCTGCACCAGCAAGAACAAGTAAATTCTTCGATTCAGAAGTTACTGCATTTCTTTGGGGTTCGTTTAGGCTTTCAAAAATTTCTGATACATCCACAGATATATTTTAACTAAGAATCGTTTTTCATTCTTGAGTTATTGATCATTCTTATAAAATAAAATGTCATTTATGAAATTATTTAAAGTCTCTATTAATCTCTAATTCTTTAGGTATCATTAAGACATGGAAAATGCTGAAAAATTCTTTGAAACTTATTGCGATTTTGTAACAAAAGTTACGAGCGATCCAAGTTTAAATATTGAAGATTTAAAAAAATCCCTTGATAGTATTCAAGATAACTCAGTTATCGATGTTTCGCGGTTACTGACCGCTGCTTTAGGATTGGGGAGCGAGACTGGTGAGTTTGTAGAGATCGTAAAAAAAATGGTTCTACAGGGCAAGCCTGCAGATGAAGATAATATTTTTCACATGAAAAGAGAGCTGGGGGACGTGATGTGGTACTGGGTTACCGCCTGCATGGCCTTGGATCTCAACCCTGTTGAAGTCATAGCTGAGAATCAAAAGAAACTTGAAGCAAGGTATGGTGAACAATTCACCGTCAATCAGAGCGAAGTCAGAGTAGAGGGTGATCTCTAATTAATAAATCCTAGAGATAGCAGGCTTATCCTCTTTTGCAGCATCTGATCTTTTCAAGCCCATAGTTTTCCACACATCATCAATGGCATCTAAGAAATGATTGATGTCGCTAGCTTCATGTCTTGGTGTGATGGTGACCCTGAATCTTTCATCTCCTTTCGGAACAGTAGGATGAAAAATAGGTTGTATATATATTCCATGCTTTTCTAACAGAAGATTAGCTGCTTCCTTACATACCCTAGGATCATAAAGGTGGATTGGAATAATGTGACTATCATTTTCAAGGAAAGGAATTTGAAGATCTCTCAAGCCAAGTCTTATGCGGTCTGAGTTTATTCTTATATTGTCTCTAAGCTCCTCAGACTCCATAGCTATCTTAATACTAGTGATGGAGGCTGCAGCCACGGAAGGATTCATTGAAGAAGTAAAGATAAAACCCGGAGCAAAGCTTCTGATGTAATCGATGACATCTGCACTTGCAGCTACATAACCACCCATTTGTCCAAAAGCCTTCGAAAGAGTTCCATTAATGATATCTATGTCATCCTCTAGTCCTTTTTCAGCAGTTATACCCCTGCCTTCAGGACCATATAGTCCCACTGAATGAACTTCATCTAAGTAGGTCAAGGCATTATATTTTTTTGCTATCTCTATAATTTTCTGTAATGGAGATCTTAAACCTTCCATTGAATAAAGGGATTCAAATACAATAATTTTAGGACTATCTGCGTTGGCGTTATTGATAAGCTCTTCAAGGTGCTCTGTGTCATTATGTCTAAACACATGACATTCAACATTTGCATTCTTAATGCCTTGGATTAATGAGGCATGGTTAAGTTCATCTGAGAATATTTCCACCCCTTCCAGATTCTTGCATAGCGTCCATAAAGTAGATTGGTTGGCTGTATATGCTGAAGGGAAAAGTAAGGCAGACTCTTTTTTGTGTAAATCGGCTAATAGTTGTTCGAGATCAACATGATAAGTAGAGGTTCCAGAAATATTTCTAGTCCCACCGGACCCTGTTCCGAGTTCATTAATCACATTAATAGAAGTCTTAGTGACTTCAGGGTGCTGACTGAGATTTAAGTAATCGTTGCTACACCATACTTCAACTTCTCTTTGATTGCCTTCAAAGCGCTCAGTGGCCTTGGGAAAACTAGATTTGTTTCTATTTATTGCTCTAAATTTCCTATAGAGACCTTGGGATTTTAAAGAAATGAGCTCATCAGAAAAGAATTTTTTGTAGTTCATGAATTATTTACTAGTAAAAGTTTATATAATTGAGGTTGGAGCGTGCAACATTGTAAATCGAAATGCATTTAAGTGTGTTATTAAGAAGTATTCTCATTTAGTTTAAAATTGAAATCCATAAAAATAGTCTCAAGAAAAAGTCCTCTAGCTAGGATTCAAGCTCACTTAGTGGCTGCAAGAATCTCTGAAGCGTTCCCTGATCTTAAGATTCTTCATGAATACAAAACTACTTTGGGTGATTCTGATTTAAATACTCCTCTTAATAAAATGCCGGATATTGGAGTATTTACCAATGATATTAGACATGATCTGATCGATGGAAGAGCCGATATTGCAGTTCATTCCTGGAAGGATTTGCCTGTTGATCTAGAGGAAGGTACCGAGATAGTGGGAACTATTGAAAGAGCTGATATGAGGGACATGATCTTTATAAAACAAGACAGTTTAGACAAAGAGAATATATCAATACTAAGTTCATCTCCAAGAAGAGAGAGAAATCTATCAAATTTTCTACCTTTATGCCTGCCTTTTAAAACGCAAATTTCTTTCAAAGATGTCAGGGGAAATATACACACTAGATTAAACAAACTAATAAAAGGCGAGGATGATGGTCTTGTTATTGCGAAAGCTGCAATTGATAGACTGCTAGACACCAAGAGCGATGAATTCTTGAATGAAAAGAATGAATTACTCAAAATGATTGATACTCTGAAGTGGATGGTACTTCCTCTTTCACACAACCCTTGTGCAGCCGCCCAAGGAGGCCTCGCTATTGAGGCTAGGCAAGATGACGAGGCAATAAAAAGTATTATCTCTAGAATTTCAATTGAATCAGTATTTGATTCTATAGAGGCTGAAAGAATTATATTAAAGTCTTATGGAGGTGGCTGTCATCAAAAAATAGGAGTCAGCAATGAGGTCCTTGAAACAGGCACTCTATTGACGGTAAAAGGAGAAACTGAGGGTGGTGAGAATATTTCGGTAAGATCCTTTTCTGGCAATAGTCATAAAGATTATTTTGATTCAGTCAACAAAGAAAACTATTACCCTATTGATAGACAGGAACAAAGTTTTTTTGAAAGAAGGCCGCTTGCGGATTCTTATGAAGACCTTAAATCAATCAAAAACTCTGGAATTTACGTTAGTAGATCTAATACGGTAGATGGACCCGATTTAATAGATGATTCAAATATCATCTGGACAAGTGGGATTGATACATGGAAATCTCTAGCAAAAAAAGGTTATTGGGTTAATGGAACCTCAGATAGCCTCGGAGAAAATAACTCACCTGAAGAGAGCCCTTTTGCAGAAAAAGAATGGTATAAGATTACTCATGTCGATAATAAAGATAGCTCTAAGCACCTTCTGCCTACTTATAGACTAAAACCACTTGAGTTATCAGCAAGACTTCAGAAATGTGAATATTTTTACTGGATGAGTGCAAGCTCTTTTCAATTAGCTATTGATAAATATCCCGAGATTAGAAATAAAAATCATGCCTGTGGTTTAGGAAAAACCTTTGAGTTAATTAAAAAAGAGGCCAAAAATACCGTTGCTTTTTTGAGCTACGATAGTTGGATTAAAAATATCTCAAATCAGATAAAGTAAAATAGACCTTTTGCGTAATGTATAATTAGATTTTTTTTCAATTAGTATGAACGTATCGAGAAAATATCCACAATCAAGATTAAGACGGACTAGGTTCACCTCTGCCATAAGAAATCTAGTAGCTGAAAATAATCTTACAGTTAATGATTTGATCCAGCCTATCTTTGTAAAAGAAGGATTAGACGGGACTGAGAGGATTAATTCATTACCTGGAATCAATAGATATGGATTAAATGCCCTCGATGAAGAAATAGAAAAAATTCAGGATTGTAAAATACAGGCAGTAGCAGTATTTCCTGTCATTGATCCCAGTAAAAAAGATGAACTAGGAACTGAATCTCTTAATGAAGATAATTTAGTCTGTGAGGCGATTAGGCAAATAAAACAGAATTCAGATTTAGCCATCATAGCTGATGTAGCGCTTGATCCTTATACATCTCATGGACAAGACGGAATCCTCGACAAAACAGGCTATGTTGATAATGATAAAAGCCTGAATATTCTTTCCGAGCAAGCTCTTACTTTAGCCAAAGCCGGTGCAGATATGATTGCCCCCTCAGACATGATGGATGGCAGAATTGCAAAGATAAGGGATTCTTTAGAAATAAATGAATTTTTTAATACCATCATTCTTTCTTACGCCGCAAAGTATAGCTCTAAATTTTATGGTCCATTCAGAGATGCGGTGGGTTCCTCCTCTAACCTAGGAGCCGGCAGCAAAGATACTTATCAAATGTCAGTAGCGAATATCGATGAAGCCTTGCATGAAGTCAGGATGGATATTGAAGAAGGCGCTGACATTGTTATGGTAAAACCTGGTATGCCATATCTAGACGTCATTAAATCCGTAAAAGATACTTTTAAAATTCCTACTTTCGCTTACCAAGTAAGTGGAGAGTATGCGATGCTTAAGGCGGCAATTCAAAATGAATGGCTAGCTGAAGAAGTTTTAATCGAATCATTATTGAGTTTTAAGCGAGCAGGAGCTGATTGTGTATTGACCTACGCTGCAAAAGAAGTTGCTTCTAAATTAAATCAATAAGTTACCTTGCCAAATAAAAAATTTAAAAATGCACTAGAAAGAAAGTCTCAGGCTTGTCCTCCTATTTGGCTTATGAGGCAAGCAGGCAGATATCATGATCATTATCAAAGTCTTAAAAAAAATTACACATTCGAGGAGCTATGTAAAAAGCCAAGACTTGCTGCAGAAACGGCCATGGGGCCAATTAATGAATTTGATTTTGATGTTGCAATACTCTTCAGTGACATATTGTTTCCTCTAGAAGCCCTCGGTATGGATTTATCATATAACCCTGGCCCGCAATTTGGTCTCCATCTTGATGAAGAGAACGCGGGTAGTCTCCTGACCAATCAAAATCCAATAGATTTTATGGATTTTCAAGGAGAGGCAATTGAAAGAACTATAGAAAGACTTCCTGAAGAAAAATCTCTAATAGGTTTTGTCGGAGGTCCGTGGACCTTAATTGCCTATGCCTGTAATGTTAACAAAGACTTGAGCGATATCTCGATATCTAACTTTCAAGTAGGGCTATTAGAAAATGTGATACTCCCGCTTCTGAAAGAGAACATCAAGCTTCAATTAAATGCTGGAGCAGAGATAGTGATGATCTTTGACTCTGCCGCTCATCAGTTAGCTGATGAAGATTTTAAAATTTATTTAGATAAAACATTCAATGAGTTATCTAAAGAATTTCCAAACAAAGTGGGATATTACGCAAAAGACGGCATTAATTACGACATAATCATTGATAAAAAAAACCAAGAAGGTATTTCGCTAGCAGGTATGGGTTTAGATTCCAGTATCGATCTGAAAGATTATTTCAATCAAACAGGCAATGGTTTCATTCAGGGTAACTTTAGTGAAAATTTTCTTACCCTTCCCTATGAACAATTTTTGCCCAAACTAGAAGAGTTTATAAATCATATGGCAGATCTAGGGCCTGACGATAGACTTGGATGGGTCTGTGGCTTGGGACACGGCGTACTCAAGACAACTCCTCAAGAAAATGTGAAAGCATTTGTTACTAAAATTAGAGAAAATTTCTAATGGATATTGAAGAAAAAAAAGCACTTACCTCCAGCTGGTTCAGAGAACTAAGGGATAAGTTTTGTGATGAGTTTGAAGATATAGATAACGCAAAATTTGAAAGAAAATACTGGGATCATAAATTCGATGGTGGTGGTGAGATGAGCCTTATGAAAGGCGATGTATTTGAAAAAGTAGGGGTCAACATCTCAACAGTTTCTGGACAGTTTGATAATGACTTTAAATCCGAAGTGAAGGGTACGGAAGACACCCCAAACTACTGGGCAAGTGGCATTAGTCTAGTTGCCCATATGCACTCTCCCTTAGTTCCAGCCTTTCACTTTAATACAAGATTTATAGTAACCGGTGATTCATGGTTCGGTGGCGGGGGCGATATAACACCAACAATTGTTCCAGAAGATGATGTTAATTTCTTCCATCAGTGTATGAAAGAGGCCTGTGATAAAGCTGACCCTGATTACTATCAAAAATATAAAAAAGCTTGTGATGAATATTTTTATTTACCGCACAGATCAGAAGCAAGAGGTGAAGGAGGAATATTCATAGATCACCTAGAAACTAATGACTGGGATAAAGATTTTTCTTTTATTCAAGAGGTTGGGCTTTCTACTTTAAAAGGGATCTCCACCATAATTAGAAATCTGAAGAATGACAGCTGGACTGATGAACAAAAAAATCAACAACTGATCAAAAGAGGTCGCTATGTTGAGTTCAACTTAATCTGGGACAGGGGCACTTCATTTGGGTTAAAAACAGGGGGTAATACTGATGCCATTTTGATGTCAATGCCACCTACTGCAAAATGGGATTAGGAACTTGAACATTTTCCTGATCTTTAAAACCATACATATAATTTCTGTGATTACTTGGATGGCCGCATTGTTCTATCTGCCAAGATTATTTGTATATCACTCAACAAAAGAAGTAGGTTCAGATTCTTCAGAAACCTTCAAAGTTATGGAGTCAAAGCTCCTGAAGATCATAGGGAATCCATCACTTGTCTTTGTCTGGATATCTGGGATTGTGCTTTTAGGCTATAAGGGTCCTGAAATTTGGCTGGTTCTAAAGATGTTTTTTGTCATGGGCATGACGCTTTTTCATATATATCTTAATTTTTTAAGGATGAGGTTTGAGAATGATGTAAATGAAAAATCAGAGAAGTTCTTTAGGGTGATAAATGAATTACCTACAATTTTACTTTTAATAATAGTTGTCTTGGTTGTATTTCAACCAAGATTCTAAAGTGCTACAACCTGTCCTGGCTTTAGGATTGTAAAAAATTCGTCGGGCAGATCTTTATCTGTTAAAGCTTTTTTTAATAATTTGGGCGGCTCTAAGATCTCTTCATCTGTTAATTGAAAGGTCCCCCAATGCATTCCAAAATTCTTCTCAGACTCAAGATCGATAGCAATTTGAATAGCCTCAGGTGGATTGACATGATGTGTTTTCATAAACCACCTAGGTGCATAAGCACCAACAGGTATTAAACTAAGAGAAGGTGAACCTAATCGGTTTTTTGTTTCAATAAAATCTTTGGAATAACCAGTGTCTCCTGCATGGTAAATGGCCTCTTCTTTTAATTGCATGAACCACCCTCCCCAAAGGCTTTTATTTCTGTCCGCAATACCTCTTGCTGACCAATGCTGTACGGGGGTGAAAGTAAATTTTGATCCTTTAATTTCAATATCATCCCACCATAGAAATTCTTTTACATTCTTAATCCCTTTTCTCTCAAGCCTACGTCTATCGCCCATAGGAACTAAAAAGATTGCTTCTGGATTTGC